>JAGCRJ010000340.1 GCA_017964745.1 Lachnospiraceae bacterium | reverse complement strand
TACCCATACCCTTACCGCTGCACCGGTCCACATGGCGGACAGGATCAAAAAGCCCTGTGCATATGATGAGAGGTCTGCAGCAAAGATGAACAGAACCGCTGCCGATACGAAAACCGATCTCTTTAACAGTTCGTCCTTTGCTCCCTTGAACAGAGCGCCCGAAAGTGCGATCATCGCAAACAATCCTGAGACAAACCAAAAGCCCGGCATTATCGAATGAACGAGCGAAGCGGGAGCTGTTCCGAAGGCTTCGCATAAAACGGAATAGAATCCGCTAAGGCACAGTATCTTATACCTCGAAGGAAGTCCTTCGGCATATGCGGATCCGGTAAGAGGATCGATGGTGTACATTGGGCTTCCCTTAAGGAATGTGACCACGGTCTCGAGAGTTTCATCACCTGCGGAATTAACTCTCTCGCCACCTGCAACGGTAAGGAAGCATGCGACGGAAAGCACTGCGGCGATCAGGAAGAATATGACAGAAATGCCTTTTATCTTCTCTTTTTCCTTTTTCTCCTTTTCCTTCTTACCCCTGATAACGGTAAGGATGACGAACGCAAAATAACCCACGGTCATGGCAGCGACCATGAAGATACCGCTGTATCTTTTCTCCGTGGAAACAAGTCCGTCTCCCATGATTGTCAGGAAATGTGAAACAAAAGAGATGACGATCACAAGCAGAGAGCCTGCCGAAAATGATGAAAACAGATCGGTATCCTTTTTGGAAAAGATACCGGATAAAAGCATCAGCGTCCTTCCCGAAAAGGCGGACACTATCGCAAGAAACATTATCAAGATGATCGTCTTAAGCATAGGATAGATTCCAGTCAGAAGCAGTTTTTCTCATCCTTAAGATACAGGGGACGGTTCTTGACTTCGAGATATGCCTTGGAAATGTACTGTCCGAGGATACCCGTGCAGAAAAACTGTAACCCGCCCACAAACACGATGACCGTCATAAGGCTCGGCCATCCGTCTACGGGATCGCCGAAGAGCAGCCATCTTACGATGATGAACAGGATCATTACAAATGAAATAAAGCAGAGGATCACGCCCAGAATCGAGCTCAGGACAAGGGGCTTGGTAGAAAACGCCGTGATGCCCTCGAACGAGTAAACGACAAGTCCCCAGAAGCTCCACTTGGTCTTGCCGGCCGCACGGTCCACATTTTCAAAATCGATCCACTTGGTCTTATATCCGACCCATCCGAAGATACCCTTGGTGAAGCGGTTATACTCGGTCATGGAAAGAACGGCATCGACATACTGCCTCGTCATAAGCCTGTAATCCCTGGCTCCGTCCATGATGTCAGCATCGGAAAGCCGCTTCATCAGCTTATAGAAGCGCCTTGCAAAAAAGCTTCTGATAGGGGGCTCGCCCTTTCTGGTAACGCGCCTTGTGGCAACCGAATCATAACCCTCGTCAAGATAAGAGAACATCTCCTCAAGAAGCGAAGGGGGATCCTGAAGATCCGCATCCATTATAACGGCATAGTCCGAATCTGCGGCCTTAAGTCCCGCATACATCGCAGCTTCCTTTCCGAAATTCCTCGAAAAGGAAATAAGATGCACCCTGGGGTCCTTTTCATTGAGCGTTCTTACCACGGAAACAGTTCCGTCATCGGAGCCGTCATCGATGAACAGCACTTTAAGACCGATATTCCTCTTTTCAAGGAATCCGGTATTCTTTATAAGCTCATCATAAAAAAGAGGTATTGCCTCTTCCTCATTCTTGCATGGAACTATTACCGTAAGTTCTGACATCTCATCCTCCGATGGGCTTTATAGCAAAACAGCGAAGCCGGAGAGCTTCGCTGCAGCAGATACGTGTTATAAGATCATTCGCCAAGTCCGCTCTCAACCACTGCAACAAGAGCCGCAAGAGCCTTGTCTTCATCCTCGCCTTCACAGACGAATTCGATCTCATCTCCGCATTTAATGCATGCTCCGAGAACACTGAGTACGGATTTGGCATTTGCCGTGTTATCATCACCGAATCTGAAGGTGATCAGTGACTTGTACTGCATTGCTTCTTTACAAAGAATTCCGGCAGGTCTTAAGTGAAGGCCTGTGGGATTTTTAATCAAAACCTTTTGAGTGACCATTTACTCCAGTACCCTTTGGGCGGTTAAGCCCTACCCCATAAAGTTGATTTTTCTGACAATTATAATATCAGATAACGTATATTTTTACAATAAGATCAGAACATCCTGTCCTGTATAAGAGCGGCGAGTTTCTCGGCTTCTTCCTGTATCATCTTCTGATCCTTGCCCTCTATCATGACCCTTACGAGAGGCTCGGTTCCGGAGGGTCTGATAAGAACTCTTCCCTCACCCGCAAACTTTTCTTCGAGTGCTTTGATGGCTTCCGCGATCTCGGGATATTCGAGGTACTTATCCTTCTTGTGGTTCGCAACCTTCGCACCGACGAGTGCCTGGGGAAGAACCTCCATTATCTTCGCAAGCTCCGAAAGCTTCCTGCCGGAATCCACCATGACCTTGAGAAGATGGAGTGCACTCAGAAGTCCGTCTCCGGTCGTATTCTCATCAAGGAAGATGATGTGTCCGGACTGCTCTCCTCCGAGAGAAGCTCCGATCTCCTTCATCCTTTCGAGAACGTATCTGTCTCCGACAGCGGTCCTTTCGAGGTTGATGCCTTCTCTTTCGCAGGCGATCGAGAATCCGAGGTTACTCATTACAGTTGCAACGATCGTATCCTTCTTGAGGATTCCGTTATCCTTCATATTGCGTCCGATGATGGCCATTATCTGGTCACCGTCGACGATGTTTCCGTTCTCATCAACCGCAAGAAGTCTGTCGGCATCTCCGTCGAATGCAAGTCCCACATCGGCCTTTTCGAATACAACCCTTGCACAGAGCTCTTCCATATGGGTCGATCCGCAGTTGGCATTGATGTTGGTCCCGTCGGGATGATTGTGGATCGCGATGACGTGGGCTCCCGCTTTTTCAAGAGCTTCGACCGAGGTGTAATGCGATGCACCCTCAGCACAGTCGGTAACGATCTTAAGTCCGGAAAGATCTACGGGAACGCTTCTTACGGAATGGTTGATATTCTCTTCCTTGGCATCCGTGCGGAGCTTGATCTTGCCGACTCCGGGACCGATGGGGAATTTGATATCCTCCATATTTCTCTTTATCTGGTCTTCT
>JAGCRJ010000339.1 GCA_017964745.1 Lachnospiraceae bacterium | reverse complement strand
TCTTGGTGCAGAACTTGTCATCCTTGAGGCAACCGAACTTGATGAAGGGAGCGATGTCGTCCCAGTACTTCTCGTACTCTTCCTTGTCGGTCTTGCACATTCCGGAGAGCTTCTCCGCAACCTTCTTGGTGATGTACTCGGAGATCTTGGTGACAAAGCCGTCGTTCTGAAGCGCACTTCTCGATACGTTCAGAGGAAGGTCGGGACAGTCGATCACACCCTTTAAGAGCATAAGGAATTCGGGGATGACCTCCTTGATATTGTCCGCGATGAATACCTGATTATTGTAAAGCTTGATGGTTCCCTCAAGTGAATCGTACTCCATGTTGATCTTGGGGAAGTAAAGGATTCCCTTGAGATTGAAGGGATAATCCATATTCAGGTGGATCCAGAACAAAGGCTCCTTGTAATCCTGGAATACCTTGCGGTAAAACTCGAGATACTGTTCCCTGGTGCACTCGGAAGGATTCCTTGCCCAGAGGGGATTGGGCTCGTTGATGAGTCCGGGACGCTTCCTGATCTTAAGGCGCTCCTTGCCCTTTACCTCCTCGGTTCCGTCTTCTTTCTTTTCTACCGTGGGATGGATCTCTTCAACTACGACATCATCGTCTCTCTTGTCCTCAAGGTCGATGGTCTCGGTGGAATCGTCATCCTTCTTGGTGAGGTAAATCTCGGTGGGCATGAAGCCGCAGTACTTCTTTAGTACTTCCCTTGCCTTGTACTCATTGCAGAACTCAAGACAGTCCTCGTTTACGAAAAGAGTGATGGTGGTTCCGACCTCGGTCCTGTCGCCGTCCTTGATGCTGTAAGAGGTGCTTCCGTCGCACTCCCAGTGAACGGGCTTAGCATCCTTTTTGTATGAAAGGGTGTCGATGTGGACCTCGTTTGCGACCATGAATGCGGAATAGAATCCGAGTCCGAAATGTCCTATGATCTGGTCGGAACTGCTCTTATCCTTGTACTTTTCGATGAAATCGGTAGCGCCGGAAAATGCGATCTTGGTTATATACTCTTCGACCTCATCAGCGGTCATTCCGAGTCCGTTATCGGTTATGGTAATGGTCCTGGCAGTGGGATCGACCTCTACGCCTATTCTGCCCTTGAAGCCTTCGGGAAGCTCATACTCGCCCATCATGTCGAGCTTCTTGAGCTTGGTAACTGCATCACATCCGTTCGAAACAAGCTCACGATAGAAAATATCGTGGTCCGAATACATCCATTTCTTGATTATCGGGAATATATTTTCGCTGTCTATCGAAAGATTTCCCATTTTTTCGTTCATAATATCCGCCTCCTTAAACGCGGTAATATACGCCGCATTTCTTCAACAAAAACTATATTAGGACCCCACCCGCGCAAAGTCAATAAAAAATTAGCACTCAAATCAAAAGAGTGCTAACAAAGTGCCGCAAGTGCCCGTATTTACTGCATTTTCCGAGTTCTAAAACTTTTATTAAACCGCTCCGTGCCACCCGCGGATATACAAAAAAATCGGGACGGAAGGACCGTCCCGGTGAGTTATATGTTTTATTATTCGTCTTCAAGTTCCGACAGGTACATGTCGTGGATCATGTCAAGCTGTGCGATCATCGTGGTCGCCTCCCGCCCGTAGGCTTTGGAGCATTTATGGGAGACCTTGGAGTGCTCTTCCTGATGGTCATCCATCTCCACGGTCATCTTGACCGCACCTATCTCAAGCTCATTGTCGAGATGCGCTATGACCTCGTCTATGAACTCTTCGCTCGCTTCCCTTTTGGGATAATCTATTCCTCTGTATCTGTCTTCATGCATAGGATCACTCTTCCGTATTTCCGAGACCCGCTTCGACATTGGCTGCGCGAAGGAGGGTTCTGATCGAGTCGCGGTCAAGGTTAAGCTGCTCGCCGAAGGGATTGATGGTGACGCCCTTTACATCATTGACGGAAAGAGCATAGTCGAGAAGCCAGATGATACCGGTCTCGAGAAGCTCGTGTCCCGCACCGAGTGTCTTCTGCTCGTTTGATGTAAACGCAGGGATCCATGCTCCGTCGTTAGCACCGACAAGGCTGATGGAAATGGGTCTCGATCCGTCGGCATTCTTCTCGTCCGCAACATCATCAAAGGTAGCACCCTTTTTAAGGATCCTGACGGAGGTAAGAACGGTATCGTTTCTGTTGATGAAGGAAACAAGTTCTTCCCTGAGCTTAAGGTTGTTGTCCTCTGTCTTTTTGAAAATGTACGCATTTACAGCTTCTTCAAGTGATGCACAACCGTCATTAAGTGCCATGGCAAACCTCCGTTTCTGAAAACCCGTTACTCGTATCTGTAGTCCGCGTTGTCATTTTTGAAATTGGGATTGTAGCAGGAATCGAAGCCCTTCATGGAAGGATGTACCGTGTAAAGCCTCTCCATCTCTGCGATCCTTCGCTTTGTCTTTTCGCTGTTCTCGTCATCAAGTCCGCGGCTTACCGATTCGTAATGCGTAAGAGCCACATCGGGTCTTAAGACATTGTAGTAGCCGAGTTCAAGGAGCGAAAAGCATAATGCAACATCATTATAAGCCACGGCAAAGGATTCATCAAAGCCCCCTGCCTCTTTATATTTCGATGCTTCCATCATAAGTGCCGCACCGGTCACAACGCTGAAGTTATAGGGGAGAAGATTTCTTCCGCCGTACATTACTACTCCGGTATCCTCGATTCCGTAGAATGCATGACCGGGACCGACCGCGGTATTAACTACGCCGCAGTGCTGGATGGCATGCCCCTTGGGATAATAGAGCTTGCAGCCGACCGCTCCGACATGGGGAAGCTTAGCGTGTCCCGCCATGACAGAAAGCCAGTTATCTCCCGCAACCTTTATATCATCATTCAGGAAAAGAATGACATTTCCCTTTGCATGAGATGCACCCTTGTTGCACATCCTCGAGAAATTAAACTGCTCGGGTTCGTGGAAATACGAATCTCCGTAGCCGGAAAGAAGCTTTTCATACTTTGCCTTATTCTTCTCGTCGGAACCGTTGTCGACAACGATGACCTCGAACTTTACGCCTGCTGCCACAGAGTGAATGCTGTCGATACATCTCTTCAGCACCTTGTAATTGTCCTTGGAAGGAATGACTATGCTGACTAGATCGTCATCCGATGTTGCATAAACCGGATAACACTGGACGACTTCCTTCAAAGGACACCAGACTATATCGCCTTTGAAGCCTCTTCTTTCAAGTGCTTCCTTCTTAAGGTTTACGCTCGCATCCTTTAAGTATTCCTTTGCACCCATATCAAGTGCGGTGGAACCGGTTATCTCCCTCCAGTGGTACAGAACCTGGGGAACATGTCCGATCTTATCCGTGATCTCCGAAATACGCATCACGAGATCGTAATCCTGTGCTCCGTCGAATCTCTTGTCAAAGCCGCCGACCTTATCGACAATGCTCTTTCTGATCATGCACAGATGACAGGTGTACATGATGGACATAAATGAATCCGGTGACCAGTCGGGCTTGAACTTGGGATCATGACGAAGCGTTCCGTCCTCTGAGAGCATATCCTCGTCGGAATAGACCATATCGGTATCGGGATGGTCGTTGAGATAACGCACCATCTCGAGAAGCGAATAAGGCTCGAGCGTATCGTCATCATCCACGAGAGCTATGAACTCACCCTTCGCGATCGAAAGAGCCGAGTTGGTATTCTCCGATATCCTTCCGTTCTCGCTTCTGTAAACAACATGGAAATTGTCGTACTTTGCTTCATATTCGGAAAGTGTTTCCTTTACCGAAGGAAGACTTGAATTGTCATCGGAAATACAGACCTCGAAATTCTCATAGGTCTGGGACATGCACGAATCAAGACAAGGTCTCAGGAACCTGTCCTCGATGTTGTAAACGGGAATGATGAATGAAACGAGCGGTCTGTAAGACAGATCGTCCGGATGCTGAACAAGCGCTTCTCTCTGCCTTACAAGCTCATCATAGGGAACAGGCTTGATCTTACCTATGCAGACAAGAAAAGCTTTCTTTACGCTGCTTCCGGTAAAGATCATCCTGAAAAAATGTCTTATCCTCAGAAAACCGAGTTTTATAACGGTGCGAAGACCCTTTTGTTTAATTTTCTGTATCAGGAAGCGGATCATTTAGGTAATACGAATCCTACTTTTTTATAAACCTTGTAAAGAGTCTTGTCCGCAACTCTCGATGCCCTTGCCGCACCGTCCTTGTAAACGGACTCCAGGTATGCCTTGTCCTTTATGATCCTGGATGCCTCTTCCCTAATGGGACGAAGCGTCTCGATGACAGCCTCTCCGACCGCAGGCTTGAACACACCGTATCCCTTTCCTTCGAATTCCTTTTCGATCTCTTCGAAGCTCTTGCCGGTCACTGTCGAATAGATATTCATAAGATTCGATACTCCGGGCTTGTTCTCCTTGTCGAATCTTACACATCTTTCGGTATCGGAATCGGTGACCGCACGCTTGAACTTGCGCGCGATGGTATCGGGATCGTCCATGAGGAATACGCAGCCCTCGGGAATCGACTTGCTCATCTTGGAATCGGGGGTGGTGAGTCCGTAGATCCTTGCACCGGTCTTGGCGATGTAAGGCTCGGGAATCTTGAACACATCTCCGTATACGGAATTGAAACGGATGGCAATGTTCCTTGTAAGCTCCACATGCTGCTTCTGATCCTCTCCTACGGGAACAAAGTCCGGTCTGTAAAGAAGAATATCGGAAGCCATGAGTGAAGGATATGCGAAAAGTCCGGCATTGATATTGTCCTTGTGCTTTTCGGACTTATCCTTGAACTGTGTCATTCTGGTAAGCTCGCCGAACATGGTATAGCACTGAAGCACCCATCCGAGCTGTGCATGTGCGGGAACCTGTGACTGGATGAAAAGAGTATTCTTTTCGGGGTCGAGTCCGCATGCGATATACAGGGCAAGCTGCTCGAGAGTTCTTCTCCTGAGCTCGGCAGGCTCCTGTCTTACGGTAATGGTATGAAGGTCTGCCATAAAGTAAAAGCAGTCGAATTCTTCACTTCTTGCGCCCCAGTTTTTGATCGCTCCGAGGTAATTGCCCAGATGAAGATCTCCGCTGGGCTGGATGCCCGAAAGCATTACCTTCTTTGCGGGCGCCTGTGACTGCTGTGTTTCGATTTCACTCATTTTGATTTCTCCGTTTGTTTATTTCTTGAATCCGAGCTCGGCATGATGACGTTCCTTCTCTTCGTACATCTGCGCGTCTGCCGCTTTGAGCAGATCCTCGGGACTCTTGATATTCTCTTTGGGATAGAACGCTGTTCCGCAGCTTATGCTGAGAGCCATGGGGAATGACTTGCTCGAGTTGAACTCTTCGAGATTAGATTTAAGATCCCTCATATAGCTGTCGATCATTCTCGGATCGTCAACCTGCGGAACGATAACAACAAACTCATCTCCTCCGAATCTCGAAAGGAAATTGTGTCCCTGTGAGAAGGACTTTCTGATGATCTCGGATACCTCCCTGAGTGCAACGTCACCCATATCGTGTCCGAGGTTATCGTTGATGAGCTTGAATTTATCCACATCCATAAGGATGAGCGTAAGTCTTTCTTCTGATTCGGGATGTACTCTTTCGAGCATGTACTTGTCGAGGCTTCCTCTGTTGTTGAGACCGGTGAGCGCATCGATCGATATTTCATCCCTGGATCTGTTGATGTAAAGGAGCAGCATGCTGATACTGGTAAGCGGCCAGATAAGGCTGATTCCGTACATCTGAAGCTGTATGATCGCACCGATGAAGGGAGCAACGACAAATCCCGCAAGTATCAGATACTCTCTCTTGGTGCTTGCAAGTTTCTCCTGAGTCCTCTTGTAAAGAACCCATAAGCTTATTCCCAGAAGATATCCCATGACAAGGAGTGCGATCGGATTGCTGAGAGGTCCTCTCACGTATCCGTTTGCTTCGGTGATATTAAACACCGCTCCCGTAAAGGGATTGATGATCATGAGCAAAAGAGTGATGCCGAAAGGAACATATACCGCGGCGATCTGTACATTCCTGGAACGCATCTTACCGGTCACCCTGTAGTGAACATAGGCTCCCCAGGCAATGACCGAAAGTATCTGTGACAGATAATATGCCGTGACATCAAGATGCATATAGATGTAAATATTTCTGCCGGGAGAATTTTCGATGCACCACTGGACCAGATCGAAGAAAAGCGTTGATGTGAGCATGATAAAGGTCAGTCTCATGAACCTTACATCCTGGGTATTGTCAAAGCTTGTTATGCACGTGAACAGAATGATGAGCATTACTGCCATCGCAAAGCAGTCCACGCCTATATTGAATAAAATAAACTCCTGCATACAATTCTCCGTCAGGTTCTACCAAACATAGATGTTATGCCAGATCCTGTAATAACCTCCGCCCAGTCTTTCCGCCTGAATGACTATGTTACAGTTGGAGGCTCCTATTGTTTTCAGAGCGGAATCAAAATACCCCGTTCTGTAATTACCCTTTCCGTACTCACTCTCTATTGTCCTGTACAGCTCCACGGGTACCACATTGTAGAAGCAGTGATCTCCCATACCGCACGAAACCATCTGTATCTTGCAGTCGGCATAGTAATCGGAGAGCGTGGTGAGCGCATCGCTTTCCTTTAATCCGAATACCGCAAGCTGTGCGGCTGCATTCGAATGATCCACATTTGAAGTGTTATTGCCGTTTCCGTTATTTCCGGTAACATCCGTGGGATGCTCCGAATCATAATCTAGAGGTACCGTAGGATCGTTATTGATATACGGATCAAAGTAAGGATCGTATCCCTCATATCCCGTTCCGGTTCCGTCATCGGAAGTCTGTCCTTCTTCATCTGCGATCGCGGGTGATGAGCTCTCAAGTCCCCTGTACTGGGTTCCCTGGCAGGCAGGAAGATAGATCGAAAGGCTCTTTCTTACATGCGTGCCGGCATAGTCTCCGTCGGTCCTGTTGAAATAGTCGTAAGAAGGACTGTCCGAATCATCCCATGTAACATCCACATTGTAAAAACCGTCGCCGAGCTTAACTATATTCCAGGCATGATCTTCGCCCGACGATCCCGCACAGTAATATGCCGGAATACCGAGCCTCTGGCAGATGTACTGGAACGCCCTGGCATAACCTGCGCAAACGCTCCTGCCCTGAACCAGTGCGGAATATGCGCTCTGATCCATGGAAGCACCCGCATCATAAGTTACGGTCTGTATAAGAGCATCGTGCACATACTTTTCCCTGGAGTAATCATCGGGAAACTGTCTTGCTCCCTCCTCTATAGCCGTTGCGGCCGAATCGAACATCGCCCTGGCATTTTCCAGATCGTTGGCGATGGTGTAATAGCTCAGATCGATCTCCACAACCTTTTTGTCTCCGGTGTATTTCACCGTATAAGCGGTCTGCACGTAAAAGAGTTCTGGATGATCTCCGAATACGGCCTCGAAAACATACTGTACCGCATCCGCCTTTACATCCGTGCAGGGTGCAAAGGAAGAAACAAGATCGCATGCATTGGCATAGATCTGTTTGTACAGCGCCTGACCGTTTGAATCGAGCATCGCATAGTAAGGATAGATTTCCGGATCAAACGCAAGGTCCGAACCGTCGGAACCTTTATCAATGGTTCCGGATACATCCTTGGCCTGGGCATCGCTGAGCTCGGTCTGTGTTCCTTCAACGGGAGTAAGTCCGCTTCTTCCGACCACATTGTCGGGAATGGTCGTGATCGTCCCGTTGTAGGGAGTATAGGGAATAAGATCGTTTACGGTTCCGGTCTGTGTGGGAAGCGCATCGGGATTGACTCCCGGAAGTATCGGGCTTTCGGCATCCGATCCGATGATACCGCCCTCTCCGTTTTCACCGTAAAGAGTCCTGCTTATCTTGTCGGTAAAGGAAGGATTGAATGCACAGAACAGGACAAAAAGACAAAGGGCAGCTATGACGGCCAAGAGCGCGAAACCAAGCTTTTTCAAAAAGCCCATGTCTTCCTCCTTTCACGGATGTGAATTCTGTACAAAAACCCATATCTATACATAGTTAAATATATCACAATTCATAACAATATTAAAGAAAAGATTCCGATTGAAATACCTCGCTCCTGATGTTAAAATTTTGCGTGAAAAGTTTTGAGCAGGAGGTACTCCATGGAAACGGTAAAATGTATCAAAGAACGTCGCAGCGTACGTAAATTCGATGCTTCCAAAGAGATTCCCAGAGAACTTATCGATTCCGTTATCGATACCGCCCGCTTCGCTCCCAGCTGGAAGAACACCCAGGTAACCCGTTATACGGTTCTTACCGGAGAAGCTAAGGACAAGCTGGCTGACTGCACTAATATTTGGGCTAAGAACGGCGACATCATGAGAGGTGCTCCCATGGTGGTTGCTCTCAGCATCGTTGATAAGAGAAGCGGTTATGAAAGAGACGGCTCTCCTTCCACCCCTCTCGGCGACGGATGGCAGATGTTCGACGCAGGTATAGCATGTCAGAGTTTTTGTCTCGCAGCATTTGACGCGGGACTTTCAACCGTCATCATGGGACTTTATGATGACAACGCCGCTGAAGTTATCGGCATTCCCGAAGGCCAGATACTCACCGCTCTCATTGCCGTCGGTTTTGCAGCCGAAGCTCCCGAGGCTCCGAAGCGTAAAGAACTTTCCGATCTGGTCACATATAAGAGTTGATTCATTTGAGGACTGATATTTTTATCAGTCCTTTTTTTAGGAGGTATTATCATATATGAGACATCTGATGAGTCCGCTGGATTTTACAACCGAGGAGCTCGATGCCCTCTTCGATCTCGCCGCAGAGATCGAGAAAGATCCCGAAAGATTTGCACATGTCTGTGACGGAAGGATACTCGCAACGGCTTTCTATGAGCCCAGCACGAGAACAAGACTTTCGTTCGAAGCCGCAATGCTCCGTCTCGGCGGAAAGGTCATAGGCTTTTCCGATGCAGGATCGTCATCTGCGGCAAAGGGTGAGAGCGTATCCGATACCATCAAGGTAATCTCACAGTATGCGGACATCTGCGCAATGAGACATCCCAAGGAAGGCGCGGCATACGTTGCGGCATCCAAATCCGAGATCCCCGTCATCAATGCGGGCGACGGCGGACACCAGCATCCCACACAGACTCTTGCGGATCTGATGACTATAAGGAGCATGCACGGCAAGCTCGGCGGATTTAAGATCGGACTCTGCGGAGACCTTAAGTTCGGACGCACGGTACACTCACTCATCAATGCACTTGTAAGATATGAGGGAATAAGCTTCGTCTTCATCTCTCCTCCCGAGCTCAAGGTTCCGGATTACATCACCGAGATGCTCAATGACATGAACATCCCTTACACCGAGGTGATAAAGCTTGAGGATGTCATCGCAGATCTCGATATGCTCTACATGACAAGAGTTCAGAAGGAAAGATTCTTCAACGAAGAGGACTACGTAAGACTGAAGGATTTCTACATACTCACCAAGGAAAAGATGAACCTCGCAGGAAAGGATATGCTCGTACTTCATCCCCTTCCCAGGGTAAACGAGATATCGGTGGAGGTTGACGAAGACCCGAGAGCATGCTACTTCAAGCAGGTCAAATACGGAATGTACGTAAGAATGGCTCTCATCATGACACTTTTGGGAATCAGGGCATAAAAAACGGAGGTAGGTTTTAATGCTTAACGTAGGAAAGATCGAAGAAGGCTTTGTCCTTGACCATATACAGGCCGGCAAATCAATGAGCATCTACGAGCATCTCGGGCTCGACAAGATGGACTGCACGGTTGCGATAATCAAGAATGCACGTTCCAAGATAATGGGAAAGAAGGATATCCTGAAGGTTGAATGCGATATCGATACACTCGACCTCGATGTTCTCGCATTCATCGATCACAACATAACGATCAACGTCATCAAGGCCGGTGAGATAATAGAAAAGAGAAGTCTCAAGCTTCCCAAGGAAGTAAAGAATGTCATCAAGTGCAGGAACCCCAGATGCATCACTTCCATCGAGCAGGAGCTTCCCCACATCTTCTTCCTTGCGGATGAAGAAAAGGAAATCTACAGATGCAAATACTGCGAAGAGAAGTTCTCACAGAAGGATAAGTTCTGAAATAACCGGATAAAGCAAAACTGCCGCATATGATATGCGGCAGTTTTTTGCGTTACTTCTTCTTTGATGCGTTCTTCAGTTCCTCGAGAGCCTCATAGTAATCATCCGAAATGATCGAAGGATTCGAGCGGATGATATTTCTGATGAAGAACTTCTTGACAGATCCCTTAAGCGTTGTAAAGGAAGCATGCTCCTTTATGACGGAAGTATACTTTTCTCCGAGAGCCTTGATCTCTGCCATGATATCCTTAACGGAATCGGGAGTGAGTTTATCGGATACATCACCGGCGGTCTTACGGATATACTCAAGCCTGCGGCTGACACCGGATCCGAACCTGTCGAAATGTTCACTCACGCTTCCGGTAAACTCGGAATACTTGGCAGTAACGGTATCCGTAAAGTCTCCGATGTTCTCCTTTACGGAATCGGTGAAAGCATCGACCCTGTCGCCGGCTTCTTCCGTCATGACCGCGATGATCACATCAAGACGCTTCTGCATAAGCTGCATTTCGTGACGTGCCTCTTCCATCTTTACAAGTATCGCACGCAGATCCATAGCGGCCTTGAACGAGATGATGAAGTCGATCACGGCAATACCCATCACGACGGAATCCGTAACCGTAAGCTGTGTTAACGTAAACATTTTCATCAGAGCGGTCACAGGCTTTTGCAGGATCCTGTTTACGACAAAGGTTGCCGCAAACCATCCGAGCGAAGCACCGAGGCAGATGTGACCGTTCAGGTTGAACTTTTCCTTCGAATAATCCCAGTATCTGACCTTGAACAGATGCTGCATGAGTTCACCGGTAACATATTCGAGAACCGTCGCACAGATCATTCCGGAGAGACACTCAAGAAGGACATTTCCCTCAAAAGGTGCCGCCGCAACGAGCATGACGCATACTCCGCTTCCGTAGATGGGAAGGAAGGGACCTTTCATGAAACCTCTGTTGACGAGTTTTCTTTCTCTTATCGAACAATATACGGTTTCCCAGATGAAGCCTATCACGGAATAGATACAGAACATAAAGATCCATTCCGCATACAGATACTTACCCATTTCTTTTCCTCTTATAAATATACTGCCTGACATTTAAGTCAGGCAGCAGATCTTTACTCTTTATGCTGTGAACGATACTACCGCATCCTTGGGCTCACGGGACTTTTCAATCGATACCGCGTGAAGAACGGGTCCCTCTCCTCCGTACTCGGGGAAGAATTCCTTCTTAACTTCGGCCGTTACGACAACCCAGTCCTTGTCCTTTACAGGCTCCTGGCCCTCACCGTATTTGCATGCATATCCGAGGAATGCCATATCCTGTGCACAGCAGGTCATCGCCATTCTTCCGGGTATGAAATACCCTTTGGGGAAATCGGGAGGTGTCATGCACAGCGCCTGGAAGACGATCCTCTTTCCGTCATATCTTTCAAGATGATCCATCGCATCGAGATTGAATATTCCGTATGCATTGGTATCGAGCACAAGCTCATCGGACTTAAGATCGTAGGGAAGGTCCTCTTCGAAGATCTCATTGATCTCACCGTTTGCATCTTCGAACACGATATCGGCACTCTGGTTTACAGCCTTGATATTTCTTCTGTATGAGGGAAGGTCGTTTCTGACATTATCGCATCTGTTGAATACGATCATCTCGGAATTGCGGATCTGCTCGGCAAGAAGAGATTTCATATTGGTGTAATAGACAGGGAATGTGGAAGCGTCGATAATGGTTATCTGCTGTGCGAGCTTCCAGTTATCCGGCATCCTGAAATCCTTGAAATTCCACATGCCGTTCCACTCGATTATGATACGGTCGGGCTTGTAGGTCTTCTCGATAGCGGCAAGCTGCATGGGATTCATCTGTTCCTCATCTTCGATAAGGATCATATCCGTATTCGACTTCTTCATAAGCTCGGCCGAATACTCTTCCTCTCCCTCTTCGCAGAGTATGAGAAGTGTGTTTCCCTTTATACGGAAATAATCCTGTCCTAGCGTGAACTTGATAAACTCGGTCTTTCCCGCTTCAAGAAATCCGTTGATGATATAAACCTGTTTGGGTTTTCCTGCAAACATTTAAAACTCCTTAAGCAAAAAGCTCTTTCAGCTTATCTTCTTTAAGTTCCGAACCGATGACACAGATCTTGCCTGTAACCTGAGGCTTTCCGGATCTTACATTGGTCTCTTCGGGAACATAATCATAGTAGATCCAGGTTCCGTCTTCAGCGGGAACCATACCCTTAGCCCTGAGAATGACTCCGTATTCACCGGAATCAAGAGCCTTAAGGATGGACTCTATGCGCTCCTGAGTGAACTTGACGGGAGATTCGATTCCCCAGCTGGTAAAGATCTCATCCGCATCATGTCCGTGATGATGGTGGTGATGATGCTCATGATCATCATCGTCGTGATGATGGTGGTGGCAGCACTCGTGATCGTCGTCATCGTCATCATCGTCATCATGATGGTGGTGGCACTCGTGATCGTCGTCATCGTCATCATCGTCATCATGATGGTGATGGCAGCAGCACTCTTCGTCATGATCATCATCATGGTCGTGATGATGGTGATGATGATGCTCGGGAGCCTCCTTGGCTTTCTCCATCATCTCCGCAAGAAGTGAATCTATGCTGTCATTTCCCTCGATCGCATCGAGAACAGCCTTTGCATCAAGCTGATCGAGAGGAGTGGTGATGACCGTAGCCTTGGGATTGTGCTCCTTAACTATTGCTACGGCTTCAGCGATCTTCTCCGCGGAAGCGGTATCGGTACGGCTTAAGATAACGGTTCCCGCATATTCGATCTGGTTGACGAAGAACTCACCGAAGTTCTTGGAATACATCTTAGCCTTGGAAGCATCAACAACCGCAACAGCGGAATTGATCTTGACATCAAGCTCTCCGGCAACTCTCTCGATCGCCTTGAGAACATCCGAAAGTTTTCCTACACCCGAGGGCTCGATAAGTATTCTCTCGGGAGAATAAGTATTGATAACTTCCTTAAGAGATGTTCCGAAATCTCCGACAAGCGAGCAGCAGATGCAGCCCTGGCTCATCTCCTTGATCTCGATTCCCGACTCTTCAAGGAATCCGCCGTCTATTCCGATCTCGCCGAATTCATTTTCGATAAGAACGGTCTTGGTAGCATCAACGGCATCCTTGAGGAGCTTTTTGATAAGTGTGGTCTTGCCGGCGCCTAAGAAGCCGCTGACAACGTCGATTCTGGTCATAATATATACCTCCGAAAAATCATAAAAACCCGCAATGAGTCCGGGAATGTGTATCCCGGATCATGCGGAAATAATTTGTTTTTAAGCGAAACTGTAAGCCGGGTTCTGTCTTAAAGCAAAAGCTTCGGGACGATCATCTATCTAGTACGTACGTTGCCGCACGCATCAAGCGACCTACCTGAAAGACGGGCGGGCAGCCCTTAACCTTTCTGTTTGGTCTTGCTCCGGATGGGGTTTACACGACTTCGCATGTTACCATGCGAATGGTGGTCTCTTACACCGCCTTTTCACCCTTACCTGCCTAAAGCAGGCGGTTATTTTCTGTTGCACTGGCCCGGGAGTTTCCTCCGCCGGACGTTATCCGGCATCCTGCCCTGCGGAGCCCGGACTTTCCTCACGAGCCTAAGCTCCCGCGATCGTCCGTTTCGCTCAAAATCAATTATACAACTGCTGTCAAATAGGAAAAAACGGATTACTTCATCTTGCCCCTTGTTTTTACACGTTGAAGCATGAACCTCCGACGAACTCCCTGCAGATGGAGTTGTTGGGAAGGAATTCGCTGGGAAGAGAAAGGAAATAGTCAAGGAATTTCAGCAGTCTCTTTGCTTCGTAGTATGTGGGATCGTCCTTATCGATGCTGAAAAGGAGCGGCTCTGCGAACTGCTTTAAGAGTGCAAGCTCGTATACCTGAGCGGAGTTGAACATTACATCCGCTTCTTCCTGGAACGGGAAGATGTTCTCCTCTTCTCCTCTTCTTACGGAATGCCACATCGAAAGGGTTCTCTTTGCATCCGATCCTCTGGTACGCGCATCTCTTACAAGACGTCTTAAGAGTCTTGCGTCGGTAGTGGGGATCCTGTTGTGCTCATCGATATTGATGGAAGTAAGTGCGGAGATGTAGATCTTGAACTTGCTTTCATCGGGAAGAGCGTAGCTCATCTTGGGATTGAGTCCGTGGATTCCCTCTATTACGAGAATGTCATCTTTTTCAAGCTGCATGTAATTGCCGTGATATTCTCTCTGTCCGATCTTGAAATTGAATGTCGGAAGCTCGACCCTTTCACCGGCAAGGAGCTTGAGCATGTCATCGTTGAAGCCCTTGGTATCGATAGCTTCGATGCACTCGAAATTGTAATCGCCGTTTTCGTCCCTCGGAGTATCCTCACGGTTTACGAAATAATCATCAAGTCCGATAGCGTGGGGCTTTAAGCCGAAGGTTCTGAGCTGGATCGAAAGTCTGTGTGAGAAGCTCGTCTTTCCGGAGGATGAAGGTCCTGCGATCATTACGAACTTAACACCCTTTCTGGATGCGATCTCTGCGGCGATCTCAGCGATCCTTCTTTCCTGCTCGGCTTCCTGGACAAGGATAAGATCTTCCATGCTTCCGGAGCAGATCCTCTCATTAAGGTCTCCGACATTTTCTATGCCGACATATTCACACCACTTGTGTGAACGCTGGAATGTATCGAAGAGCATTCTGCTCTCTTCATACTTGGGAACAACCGTGGGGGCACTCTTCTCGGGAAGTATGAGCATGAATCCGCCGTCATACTTAATGAGATCGAAATACTTTACATAGGATGCATTGGGAAGCATGTATCCGTAGTAGTAATCCCTGTATCCGTCCATCTCATAGATATTTACATTGGAAGTTCTTCTGTACTTGAAGAGCTTGACCTTATCCTCCATGCCTCTCTTGGAGAAGATATCGAGTGCGTCATCGATAGGGTAGGATCTCTTCATATAAGGAGTACCCGCTTCAACGATCTCGAGCATGCGCTTTTTGATCTTTTCCGCATTCTCCCCGGTGCTTTCGATAAGTCCCTCGGTATTGATGAACAATCCTCTCTTAACGGTAAAATCAGCCCTGCACTTATTTGCGGTCTCTTCACCGAAAAGATCCCAGATTGCTTTCATAAGGAGCATCGTCGCACTTCTTACATATGTAAGATGTCCGACATTATCCTTAAGGGTGAAGAACTTTACTTCACCGCTTCTGGTAACCTTCTTGAAAAGCTCTCTTATCTTGCCGTCAAGACTGATCGCAGCGATGGGCGAATCAAAATCCTTCTGGTAATCCTTCGCCACATCTTCCCATGTGGCATCGGGAGCATATTCCTTTTTTTCACCGTTAATGATAAGTGTGTACATAGATTCCCTCTCATTCTTTATTGATGCGAGATCTGACATTGCGGTTAAGCTCCATCAGTTCTCTTATCTCATCTGTACGCTCATTATGTTCTCCGCTTTCGGAGATCAGCTTCTCCAGGATCTTTCCGTAGGAACTCATTTCCGCATCGAGATATGCGGAAAGTCCTCTGTCCTCTTTGATAAGATCCGCACCGTATCTGTCTTCGGGAGTTATCGAAGGATCCGCGTTCTCATCGGTCTTGCCGGTGTATCTTATCCTCATCGGAAAATAATACTTTCCGGCATCAATGAGAACATTATTGCGCTTTATCTCAAAACCGTTTCGTCTCAGGAAATTCCTGAACTCAGGAATGTTCGACTGCGGCTGGACTATGAATTCGTCCATCTGCTTTATGCAGTCCATACCGTTTATCAGAATATCCCTGATGAGCATTCCTCCCATTCCGGCTATGACTGCGGTCTTAACGCTTCCGGGCTCTATGCCTGAGAAACCGTCTGAGATGATGAGACTGATCTTATCCGAAAGACCTGCTTTTTCAACATTTTCCCTTGCCCTTTCAAGAGGACCCGTGCGAAGGTCGGAAGCTATGACTTTGGGAGAGATTCCTCTCGATACAAGTTCGATAGCCATGAAACCGTGATCGCATCCGATATCGGCACATGCAAGTCCTTCCGGAACAAGTTCAAGTATGTTCTCTAATCTGTCAGAGAGCCTCATGTATCCTCCAGATAATCCTTGAGCTGCTTTGAGCGGCTGGGATGGCGGAGCTTACGGAGAGCCTTCGCCTCGATCTGTCTGATCCTCTCACGGGTTACGTTGAATTCTTTTCCGACCTCTTCGAGAGTACGCTGTCTTCCGTCATCAAGACCGAAACGGAGTCTGAGTACTTTCTTTTCCCTGTCGGTAAGTGAATCGAGAACCTTGTCGAGCTGCTCTCTGAGAAGCATCTGTGTTGCTGCCTCTGCGGGTGCGGGAACATTGTCGTCCTCGATGAAATCTCCGAGATGTGAATCTTCCTCTTCACCGATGGGAGTCTCGAGTGATACGGGCTCCTGGGAGATCTTGAGGATCTCACGTACCTTCTCCTCGGGAATGTTCATCTCAGCTGCGATCTCCTCGGGGCTGGGCTCTCTTCCGAGAGTCTGGAGGAGCTGGCGGCTTACACGGATGAGCTTGTTGATGGTCTCAACCATATGTACGGGGATACGGATGGTACGTGCCTGGTCGGCGATTGCTCTGGTGATCGCCTGTCTGATCCACCATGTTGCATATGTCGAGAACTTATATCCCTTGCGGTAATCGAACTTTTCAACTGCCTTGATAAGTCCGAGGTTACCTTCCTGGATCAGGTCAAGGAAAAGCATTCCTCTTCCGACATATCTCTTTGCAATGGATACAACGAGTCTGAGGTTAGCCTCTGCAAGTGCATTCTTGGCTTCCTCGTCACCCTTTTCCATTCTCTTTGCTAGCTT
>JAGCRJ010000338.1 GCA_017964745.1 Lachnospiraceae bacterium | reverse complement strand
ATAGCGTCTTGAGATCATTATGTGTTCGCCGTTTTCAAGCGTCGCGTCTATGCGGTTTGACGACAGGCTCTTAAGCGCCGATACGTGATTTAAGTTGATGATCATCGACTTGCTGCATCTGAAAAAGGAATCATCGCTCACATCGCTCATGAACGAACTTAGCGATCCTTCGATCCGAACTACCTTATCGCCGGTGTAGGCAAAGAGCTTATCGTCCACCGTTTCCAGGTAAAGGATCGCATCCAAAGACACCGAGCAGTTTTCGCCGTCGGACTTTCCCCACAGCTTGTTCTCCCCGTTATTCAGTATCCCTATGATCCTGCTCAGGTTCGGAGTCAGTTCCCGATACCGGATAACTATACTCTCCTCGCCTTCGGATATCTGTTTGATGTCAATGTTCAAGGAATTTTCTCCAAAATATACTTCATGGATGCCTGCATTACCTGAGCCTCTCCGCCGTCAGCTCCCGGCATCCCTATGAATGGTATTATATCTTAAAATCCGGACCTTTCATATGCAATCATCAGTCCCGGAAAATCCGCAATAATTTCCTGTTTAAAAACTATCGCTTATGTAATATTATACAGGAGAAGTCACAAAATAAACCAAATCCACAGGAGCGAGGGGTTTTTATGGAAGTATCACTTACAAACGGTTATGTTACGGATTATGATGACTTTTATCTCTGGGTAGAGAGCCTCGAAGATGATGCGGACGCAAGCGTCATCGCCAAGGATGAAAACGGAGAAGCGGTTACAGTAACAAAGGCAAGAGTCGGCATGGTCGTATCCCATTCCGAATACGACAGCGAAGATGATTACGATGCGGCAGTGGAAGATCTGCTCAGCGAAGACTATGATACCTTTGCGGAATTCGTTACCGACAACGGCATTTACTATATCGGAGTAGAGCATCTCGATGAGGAGCAGAGAGTTGAATCCTTCGAGATCGGAGACGATGTATATTATTGCTGATAAATAAATGCCCCTCTGTTCATAAGAGGAGCAGGCAGGGAAAACATTAAAGCGTAGCAGCTTAAGGCTGCTACGCTATTTTCTTCCCGTAAGGTAATACACCGCAAGGGCGGTCCTGTGTGTAAGTCCTTCTTTGCTAAGGATATTGGAGATATAGTTCTTGACCGTGCCCTCGGAAATAAATAGTTTTTCAGCGATCTCCTTATTGGAAAGACCGTCGGCCACAGCCTCTATGATCTCCAGTTCACGGGGTGAATAACCCGTGCCGTCAAAGGCGGGCGAAGAAGAGCTTTTGTTTTCTCCCGTGCTTCCGGTCGCGGACGATGCCAGTGACTCAAGGACATTTTCATCCATTACACCGAGCCCGTTATACACGGACTTGATCATCTGCTTTAAATGTTCGGGGGTATGGTTCTTGATCAGATAACCCTTTGCGCCGTTCTTAAGTGCCTTCCTTACCAGTTCGTCATCATCAAATGTTGTAAGGATAAGAACCTTACCGAGTCCCTCTTCGACGATCACCTTAGTCGCTTCTATGCCGTCCATCTCCGGCATCTGTATATCCATAAGGAATATATCGGGGGCGGACTTCCTTGCAAGCTCGATCGCTTCTTTACCTGTTCCCGCAGTTCCGAGAACCTCGAATTCGTCATCGACATCCAGGATTATCTTCATTCCGTCCCTGACAAAATCACTGTCATCTGCGATTATAACTTTTATCCTATCCATATCAGCTCCGTTCATCCGTCTATCGGCAGAAGCATCGTGACCTTAAATCCGGCTTCCGACTCAAAGCTTATCATACCGTTAACGCTCCTGGCTCTCTGCCTCATTCCCGATATGCCCATTCCGTCTTCGATCTTGGCGCATCCCGCACCGTCATCCTCTATGGTGCAGCGCACCATCTTATTCATCACGACTATAACGATCTTTATATGCCTGCATCCCGCATACTTCATGGAGTTGGACACGGCCTCATAGGCATTGTCCAGTATCACCTCCCAAAGATTATCGGGAACTCTGGAAACATCTCCTTCGGTGGAAAGATCCGCTTCAACACCTTTATTGTTGCAGTCCTCACAGAGCTCATAGAGATGGAGCATTGCGATCTTTCTTTTTTCGGGACGCTCCTTGCGGAGTATCGCACGTATCTCATCCATTCCGGTCCTGAGCTGATCTATGACAGCCTGAACCATGCCCCCTGCTTTTTCGGGATCCTTGTCCATCAGGACCTTTACTCCCTCTAGCTGGTATATCGATCCGTTGATGTTGTGGCCGAGCCTGTCGTGCAGAGTCTGGGATAATTCCGCCCTGTCCTCGAGTATCTTGTTCTGTGCGTTCAGCATGCTCTTGTTCAGTTCCGCCTTCGCACTGTATTCCTGATACTGCATCTCCTTCTTTAGATTCTGCTCGGTCTCAAGGTCGCTCTTGTTTCTTTTGATAAGCTCCCTGATGACATAGTTCTGCTGGATGTAAAGCGTCGCCATCATGAATACGATCACAAACAGTGTAAGGAAGCCCATCGGCGTCTCGATGATCGTAAGGATCAGCGGAGCAAAGTAGACCCTGTGATCGATCTCCGGAAAAAGAGAAAGGATCTCATAAATGCTCAGGAATCCGAAAGGAATAAAATACCTTCCTCCAAAATATATCAAGAGAGCAAAGACGATGCAGGAAGCGATAAGACATATGAGTTTCTTTCTTCCACTGAGGAATTCCTTTGCCGCAAGGCATCCTATATATAACGAAACGAGAAGGAGTATCTTTACAGATACCCCTGTCCCTTGAACCGTTTTCATGATCCCGTATACGCTGAACACTATCAGAAGTGTCAGTTTTATAAGCAGGAAATTTTTATCCCTTATATTCTCACTCATGATTCCTGATCTTGATACCGATGCTGCCCAAACCCAAAGTGACAATAAGATAAGCTGTCGTTACACATAATATCATAAAATACACCTTATTGTCCCCAAGCATCATCATTTCGGTGGCATCAAGAAACCACTTGGAAGGCATGAGGTACGACATTGTTTTGATGGCATTTCCGGCCGCATCAAGTGAGAAGTACAGTCCCGACAGAAGCGATGAAAGAGTCCACAGGATAAATGCCGATACGGTCGCGCTCATGACATCGTCGAACAGGATTCCGATCATAAGGCTTATCGAGCAGAATATCAGTCCGAGCAGGAAGATCATACTGAAGAATCCGATCCGGCTCATACCCAGCTTGTCCTGATCTATCGACAGGGTTATCAGACTTGTTACCACCGCATATATAAACGATACGATCCCGCCGCACAGAAATTTGGCTGCGAAATACTGTGAATCGGTGAGGAGTGTGAGCTTAACCCTGGTAAGGACCATGTCCTTTCTTTCACGGATGACCGAATATGCTATCAATGCTCCGCCGAATACAAAACCGAGCGTAAGAAACGCAAATGCGTAACCCGTAAGAGCCTTCTGATCGAGCTGTCTGTCGGTAAGTGTTCTTCCGCCTTCCGCATCCGTCATAACGGTTTCTTTTGCCGGAAGGAGATCATGCAGGGCATCGAGATTCCGTATGACATCTTCACCGTTTCCCATAAGAAGGGCATTCGATACCTGTCCCATGAACATCTTAATTTCATTTTCAAGAAGATCGCTCCTCTCGTCATCGGAAAGGATATAAACGGTAAGTGCTTTATCCGTATCACCGTTTAAGACATACTTATCAAAATCCTTATTCAGGTAAAGATCCGCACCCACAAAGTCATTGTATCCGTCGAAGCTCACATGATCCGCAACTTCCCTTTCGGAAATATCCGGAGTCTTTGCTCTCACCACAGTGATCATTCCGCTTTCGGCCAGACTTCCGAGCATATGATCGGACAGCTCACTGCATGATGCGTCATACACCTTGATAACGTACTTTCCGTCTCCTCCGAAATATCCCGCTCTTTCATCCGCATAGTCTATGTCGATCACTTCTCTGCGTTCGGCCGCATCGCGCGATCCGAAATTCTCTGCCTGAAGTCT
>JAGCRJ010000337.1 GCA_017964745.1 Lachnospiraceae bacterium | reverse complement strand
TGTCCGCCGGTCTGCTTCTTATACTTAGCCTCGACATCGGAGGTACCTCTGATGGTCTCTCTGTATGCTACCTTGGGCTCCATAAGCTCGATTACGACCTTGTACTCACTCTCAAGTCTGGACTTGATGATCTCAAGGTGCATATCACCCATACCGTAAAGGAGGGTCTGGTGATTTTCTGCATCATTTACGTTCTTCATCGTAAGATCTTCGTGGCCGATCTTCTGGAGAGCCTGGGAGATCTTGTCGATGTCGCCCTTATCCTTCGGCTTATATCTCATGAAGGTGTAAGGCTTGGATATATCGAACATACCGAACTTGATGGGCATAGCCTTGGTTGAAAGGCTGTTTCCGGTACGGGCCTGTGAAAGCTTTGCTAGTGCGCCGAGGTCTCCGGCATGGAGCTCGGGAACTTCGATGGGCTTATTTCCCTGAAGTACATACAGTCTTCCGATCTTCTCCTCAACATCCTTGTCGATATTGTAGATGAGGTCGTCGGTCTTAAGAACACCGGAGTTGACCTTGATAAGGCTGTACTTTCCGATGAAGGGATCGACGATGGTCTTCCAGATGTAAGCCGACTTAGCCTTGGAGAAATCGTAATCGCAGTTATAGATCTCACCGGTCTTGGTAGCGATACCTGCAACGGTACGTACATCGGGGCCGGGGAAGTACTTTATAACGTCATCAAGGAGTGCATAAGCACCCTTACAGGAGATGGATGATCCCATGGTTACGGGAACGATGCTTCCGTCACAGATGGTAGCCCTGAGAGCCGCTCTGATCTCGGCATCCGAGAATACTTCGCCTGAGAAGTATCTGTCCATCATTTCCTCGGAAGTCTCTGCAACCGCTTCCATAAGGGTTTCCCTGTACTGCTCAAGATAAGGCTTGTTGTAATCGGGAACCTCGGTGGGTACTACTTCCTTTCCCTGCCAGAGCTGTCCCTGCTCGGATACGACATTTACATATCCGACAAGCTCCTCATCCTTTCTGATGGGAAGGTGGAAAGGAGCGATCTTCTTGCCGTAAAGAGCGGTCAGATCCTCGATGACCTGGCGATAGGATGCGGTATCGATATCCATGTTGGATACATATATGATCCTGGGAAGCTTATACTTTTCGCAAAGATCCCAAGCCTTCTTTGTTCCGACTTCAACGCCGCTTCTTCCGTTTACAACGATGATAGCGGCACCGGCTGCAGATACGGCTTCTTCAACTTCGCCAACAAAGTCGAAATAACCGGGAGTGTCGATAAAGTTTATCTTGGTGCCTTCCCACTCTACGGGAATGACACTTGCGGAAATTGAAAATCCGCGCTTCTGCTCCTCTTTGCCGTAATCACTTAAAGTATTTCCGTCTGCTACGGTCCCCATACGTGATGTAAGACCTGTGATATAACCGAAGCTCTCTGCAAGAGTGGTCTTGCCGCTTCCTCCGTGACCTAGAAGCACAACGTTGCGGATCTTGTCTGTGGTATAAACTTTCATGAGGACCTCCTAAATTGGGTATTTGTGCAAATTTTACAAATATTCTGAAAATTTATAAAATCACACAGACATATTTTACAGTAAAACGGTTTTTGTATCAACAGTAAATAGTGCATAAATATTTTAACAAAATATTTATTTTGCAAAGAAAAAGCCTTATGGTCTGATTAGATTTGTAAGTCAAACTAATCAGATCATAAGGCGATCAGTATATACAGATTTCTATTAAATTCCGTGAAGGATATATCCTTTTCCTTTAAGGATGTCCGCGGCTTTTTCCTTGCTCTCAGCATCCCAGAATCCCACGGTCATATCACCTCCGATATATTCGCGGTTATGCTGGATACCGATGTTCTTGATGTTGATACCGTTGACTGCAAGGATGGTCGCTACTGATGCTATCGCACCGGGTTCATCCGAAATGTCTATCGAGAATTTGTGTGAATCCTTGATGGGACCGGCACTCAGGGTATTGAACGAATTTCTGTATGTTCCCGCATCGTCAAAAAGGTCTGCTATATAATCGCCGTTCTTCTCATCGATCATGTCACGGATCTCTGAAAGCTTTCCGATCAGGTCCTCGAGAAACTCGGAGATGTTCACCTCATTGGATTCGCATATCTCCTTCCACATTGCGGGCGAGGAAGAAGCGACTCTTGTGATATCCTTGAAACCGCCTGCGGCAACGGTCTTCATAAGTCCGTCTTCGTAGTCGTTGTTCTTGACCAGCTCGACAAGCGCGGCTGCGGCAAGATGGGGAATGTGGCTTACTCCCGCGACGATCCTGTCATGCTTTGCGGCATCCATGATGATGGGAATGGCACCGATCTTAACTGCGATATCCTTGAGTACCTCAGCCTTCTTATCACCGTCTTCAAAAGGAGTGATTATATAATATGCATTCCTGTAAAGATCCTTGGATGATGCAATGTATCCGGTTCTCTCGGATCCGGCCATCGGGTGTCCGCCGACGAAATTGCTCTTAAGTCCCGCAGCCTCAGCGGCCTTCATGATGGATCCTTTAACCGAGCTGACATCGGTCACGATCGTGTTTTCTTTTATGAAGGGTGCAAGCTTGGAAAGTGCTTCGGCATTGGTTATGACGGGAAGGCAGAGGAAAATGACATCACAGTCGGAAAATCCCTCCCCTATCTCGTGAAGCGGAATATCAACCACTCCGTCCTTAACGGCTTCTTCCAAAGGAGCCTCGCTTCTGTTATATGCAGCTATCACATTTGAAGGATCGTCATTCTTAAGTGCTCTCGCAAGTGAGCCTCCTATAAGTCCGAGTCCTATAAATCCGTATTTACTCATCAGGTCTTCTTTCTGTCAAAAATCAAATACATAAAGATCAAAAACACAATGCATCCGAAAGTATCAAGCACAACGTCCCAGACGGATGCATATCTTCCGGGAACAAAGTACTGATGCAGCTCATCAAATGCGGCAAGGATGAAAACCATCAGTACATCACGCCTGTACAGCTTACCGGCCTTCCCCGAATCTTTTCGGACGATCTTCACCACAGGCAGAAATCCTCCTGAGAAAAGTGCACCCAGTATTCCGTATTCAAGGAAGTGTGCGATCTTTCTGATCGGATGCTCGAAATATCCCGCCAGGCTGACAACGTCCGCAAGAGACTGGTCGGATCTGAAAAAGGATAAGAACCTCGCAAGCTTCTCCGCTATCTCATAACTGAGTGCCGATGAATCATCTGCCGTCTGGGCGGAAAAGGATACTATCACAAAAAAGTAAAAGCACGCAGCGAGTATCAAAAACAAAAAGCATAATACTCTTTGCCGGACGCGTGCTTTTCTTAAGGCATCAACGAAAACTTTCACTACTTATTCATATCCTGTACAGTCTGATAGATACCGATCCTCTGTGCATCCATCTCGGGAAGGCCTACGAAAGACGATCCGTAAAAATACACATCACCTTTCTTTTCGATCCTTATGATCTCAAGAAATGCATGAAGAACTTCCTTGGTCCAGATCTCAAGAAAACTCTCATAGACCGCACCGATCTCAAGTGCCTGTGAACAGGTGAAGCCTACGCCGCCCTTGGAAACATCCGTGATATCGATGGTGACCTGCATTCCGGCATCAGCGGAATCAAGGCGCTTTATCACGAGAGTTGATGTAAGCTCCGATCTTTGAGAATGTCTTTTTTCTTCCATGTGTACCTCCTGTTAACCCAATGCAGCTTTAATGGAAAAAGCATGCATCACCGAAACTGAAAAATCTGTACCTTTCGCGTACCGCTTCCTCATATGCGGCCAGAACATTTTCTCTTCCCGCAAATGCGGATACCAGCATGATCAGTGTGCTTTCCGGAAGATGGAAATTGGTGATAAGTCCGTCCATCACTTTGAACTTATATCCCGGATAGATGAATATGCTCGTCTCCCCGGATCCGGGATATACATTTCCGTCTTCTCCCGCACAGCTTTCGACGGTCCTGCAGCTGGTGGTTCCCACGCAGATGACTCTTCCGCCTTCCGCCTTTGTACGGTTTATCAGGTCCGCCGTTTCCTTCGTTACCTGATAGCTTTCCGTATGCATCTTGTGATCCGTGATCACATCCTCCTTCACCGGACGAAATGTTCCGAGTCCGACATGAAGTGTTACATACGCAAGGTTTACACCTTTATCTTCGATCTTCTTTAAAAGCTCGGGAGTAAAATGAAGTCCCGCCGTCGGTGCGGCTGCGGATCCGTCAAACTTTGCATAGACGGTATTATATCTTGCCGGATCTGCGAGCTTATGTGTTATATAAGGCGGAAGCGGCATCTCTCCGAGCTTATCGAGGATCTCTTCAAATATCCCGTCAAAATAAAACCTGACTATCCTGTTTCCGTCTTCCACAACTTCGAGAACTTCGGCCTTTAATACTCCTTCGCCGAAATCAAGTCTCTGTCCAGGCCTGCAGCTTTTACCGGGCTTTACCAGAGTTTCCCAGTCGGTTGCATTTATTCTCTTCAAAAGAAGAACCTCGACATGACCGCCGGTTCCTTCTCTCTTTCCGAGAAGTCTTGCAGGTATAACTTTTGTATTGTTGAGCACAAGGCAGTCACCCGGAAGCAAATAATCGATTATGTCCGAAAAATGCTTGTACTCCGTATTTCCGGTATTCCTGTCAACAGCCATAAGTCTTGATGAAGACCTGTCCGCAAGCGGATCCTGAGCG
>JAGCRJ010000336.1 GCA_017964745.1 Lachnospiraceae bacterium | reverse complement strand
CACGGTCCTGCTCGGATTGGTAACGGGGTGCTTTGCCACGAATATCGTGCAGCAGTCCTCGTAAGGAAGGATCGAGGTCTCGTAGGTGCCGATCTTCTCGGATATCTCGACGATCTCCTGCTTATCGAAGGCGATGAGGGGCCTGAGTACGGGAAGGGTGCAGACTTCGTTGGTGGAAACGAGGGAGGCGAAGGTCTGTGATGCGACCTGGCCGACGCTCTCGCCGGTAACGAGTCCGTGGCATCCGTTCTCATATGCGAGATGCTCTGCAATCCTCATCATGTATCTGCGCATGATTATGGTCAGCTCGTCATGGGGGCAGTTCTCATAGATGGCAAGCTGGATGTCGGTAAAGTTGATGACGTGGAGATTGATGGGTCCGGTATATGCGGAGATGATCTTCGCAAGGTCCACTACCTTCTGCTTTGCTCTTTCGGAGGTATAAGGCGGTGCGTTGAAATAGACCGCATCGAGCGATACGCCGCGCTTGGAGATCATATAGCCCGCAACGGGAGAATCGATGCCTCCGGAAAGAAGGAGCATTCCCTTGCCGTTTGTACCAACGGGCATTCCGCCGGGTCCGGGAATGGATTCCGAGTAGATATAAGTCTTGTCGCGGAGCTCTACGTTAAGGAAGATGTCGGGCTTTCTGACATCGACCTTGAGCGAAGGAAAAGCATCCAGTATGGCTTCCCCGAGATCTGCCGCAACCTCCATGGAATCGAGGGGGTATCCCTTGTTTCCTCTTCTGCATACGACCTTGAAGGTCTTACCGGTATCGCCGTACATATCGCCCCAGTATTTGACGGACTGCTCACGGAGCTGCTCCTGTCCCTCGGTCTTGTACACGATGACAGGGCAGATGTAGACAATCCCGAAGATGTGCTTGAGCTTTTCGACGACTTCGTCGAAATCAAAGGAAGCTCCGCTTTTATCCTCGGAGCACTCCAGATAGATCCTTCCGGGCGTTTTCCTTGTGAGGAATTTACCGGAAATTGTCTTCATTGCGGCGTTTATGTGAGCGACAAGGGCATCCTCGAAAAGATACCTGTTATTGCCCTTGATGCCTATTTCCGCGTATTTGATCAAGAATGTGTTGAATATCTGTTTGTTCATGTCCGACATTATAACACAGTTTTGCCGATTCACATTAAGAAAAAAGCGTGTTTCATGCGGGCGACATAACTTGAAAAGTATACATGGATGCGGTAAAATCTGAAGAGGTATAGATTTGAGGGATACGGGAGGTGATCTGATGGCAAAAGAAATTTCCGAAACACAGTTTTTTGAGGTGCCCACCGATGATTCGGGGGCTGCTTCCGTTCTTGAGGAAGTATACGAGGCACTTCAGGAAAAGGGCTATAATCCCGTCAATCAGATCGTCGGATATATCATGAGCGGAGACCCCACATACATCACCAGCCACAAGGGCGCAAGATCCCTTATCATGAAGGCGGAGCGTGATGAACTGGTCGAAGAGCTGCTTCTTGAATACATTGCCAGCAAGGGCTGGAACTGATATTTGGTAATGGAAAAAGAAAGAAAAAGATTAATGGGTCTTGATTTCGGGTCGAAGACGGTAGGTGTTGCGGTCAGCGACCCGCTTTTTCTTGCAGCGGAGCCTGTTGAGATAATACGCAGGGAACAGGCGAACAAGCTGCGCAGGACCTATGCCCGCATCGAAGAACTCGTCGTGCGCTACGATGTCGGGACGATAGTGATAGGAAAACCCCTGATGCCTTCCGGGGACGAGGGCGAAAGGGTAAGGCTTACGGAGGAATTCGCCGAAGCCGTACAAAGAAGGACGGGCCTGCCCGTCATCATGGAGGACGAAAGGCTTACCACCGTCGAGGCGGATGAGATCATGGACGAAGCCGGTGTCCCCCGCAAAGAACACAAGAAATATGTTGATATGATAGCTGCACAACTCATACTGCAGAGCTATATGAACAGGGAAACATATGAACACTGAAGAAAACGAAAAGAAACTTGAAAAGATAATCTTTAAACCCGAGGGAGCAGATCCCGTCGAATTCTTCGTTCTCGAACAGACAAGGCTGGGCGGACACGACTACATCCTTGTCACCGATTTCGAGGAAGGCGACGGAGAGGCTCTTATCCTCAAGGACATCTCCGAAGAGGGCGAAGAGGAGAGCAGATACGTGATCGTATCTGACGACGACGAGCTCGATGCCCTGGCACCTGTCTTTGAGGACCTTCTCGATGATGTCTCACTTGAGCGTGAGGATTGAGAAAGCGCCGGGCAGGGTTTTCTTTTCATTTGAAAAGAAAGGACAATATATTTGAGTAACACTAATAAAGAGATTCCGGCTTCCAGGCTTAAGATAATCCCTCTGGGAGGGCTTGAGCAGATCGGAATGAACATCACTGCCTTCGAATACGAAGACAGTATTATCGTTGTGGATTGCGGACTTGCATTTCCGCAGGATGACATGCTGGGTATCGATCTTGTAATACCCGACGTAACTTACCTTAAGGACAACTACGACAAGCTCAAGGGCTTTGTCATAACCCACGGACACGAGGATCATATAGGTTCGATCGCATATGTTCTCTCGCAGGTTCCCGGTCCCGTATATGCGACCAGACTGACCATGGGCCTTATCGAGCACAAGTTCGAGGAATATGACAAGGAGCATTCTGCCCAGGGCACGAAGCTCATGGAGAGCATCCGCCGGAAGGTGGTGACCTTCGGCCAGTCCATCAACCTCGGAGCATTCAGGGTTGAGTTCATCTGTACCAACCACAGTATCGTTGATGCCGCAGCCCTTGCGATCTATTCGCCCGTCGGCTGTGTTGTGCATACCGGAGACTTCAAGGTTGATTACACTCCCGTATACGGAGATTCTATCGATCTTCAGAGATTTGCCGAGATCGGCAAAAAGGGCGTGCTCGCACTCCTTTGCGATTCGACCAATGCGGAAAGACCCGGATTTACACCTTCGGAGAAGACTCTGGCACCCATCTTCGATGACATTTTCGAGGAAAATAAGAATGCCAGGATATTCGTTGCGACATTCGCTTCGAACGTCGACAGGGTGCGCCAGATAATCAATACCGCTTACAAATTCGGCAGACGCGTTGCGGTCGAGGGCCGCAGCATGGTCAATATCATCGATACGGCGCAGCGGCTTGAGCGCATCGATATTCCCGAGAATACTCTGGCTACGCTTGATGAGATGAAGGACCTGCCCGCAGACAGACAGGTCATAATCACGACCGGAAGCCAGGGCGAGAGTATGGCTGCTCTGTCGAGGATGGCGGACGGAACACACAGGAAGATCACGATCGGCGCGGGCGATACGGTTATCTTTTCGTCTCATCCGATCCCCGGAAACGAAAAGCCGGTCACGAGGGTCATCAATTCCCTCCT
>JAGCRJ010000335.1 GCA_017964745.1 Lachnospiraceae bacterium | reverse complement strand
TCGGCCTTTAACTGTTTCAGTTCATCAATAGTCATAAATACCTCTGTTTTGTGACTCCTCAAAAGATCACAATAATTTTACAAGTCTGTCAACAACTCCGGACAGCCTGTCATCGGAAAGACCGAAGTTCATGGACCTGTAACTCCATGCGGCTCTTCCGATATTGAATTTATTGAATGATTCACTTATCATCTCATACCACTTTACGGTATCTTCGGGAGTGGCATTCTCTATCACACCGTACTCTCCGCAGTAAAGGGGTACGTTTCTTTCTTCTGCAACGGCAACAGCTTCTGCAAAGCATCTGTCAAAATATGCGCTGCTGAGCTTTTCACCGTCTTCTCCGGTGCTCACATCCGGACCTGCGCCTCCGAACATCTTTCTTGCCGCTTCTCCCATTTCACCGAAGGTTGCGTCAACGGGAATCCTGAAGTTCACATCCATTCCGTTAACCCATCCCGCACCCTGGTGGGTGAAGATAAGCGGATCGTAGCAGTGGAAATTGTAAACGACGTGATCATCGACAGGCATAGCCAGATCCTTAAGCGCAACGATGCTGTTGTTGTAATATCCGCCGAGAAGGATATATGTATCGGGCGCGATCGCACGTATCCTCTTTATGCATTCGGTGGAGATCCTGTTCCACGCATCACAGTATTCCTTGCTGGTAACCTCGTTAAGAAGTTCGAAAGCCACAGCGTCACCGTAACCGGCGAATTCCTTTGCAAGCTTTTCCCAGAGTCTGTAGAATCTCTCCTGATACTCTTCATTATCGAAAAATCCGCTCTCTCCGTATTCCTGCGCAAAAGAATAACCGAAGGTCTTGTGAAGATCGAGAACAACGTTCAGATTGTTCTTTACAGCGGTATCGAGTGCGAATCTGATACGGTCAAAGCCCTCTTCCTTATAATTTCCCTTATCGTCCTCGACCAGCTCATAGTCGATCGGAAGACGTACGTGGTCAAGTCCCCATCCGGCGATAACCGCGAAATCCTCTTCCTTAATGAAATTATCGTAACGCTCTTTGGTGTGATTGCATTGTGAGTACCATCCCCCGAGATCCACACCATGTGAAAAGCCTTTAAATTCTCTCATTTTATGTACCTCCATCCCAATACATGTTACTTTTTAAAGTATATTGGCTGGAGAGTGTGAATGCAAGGATAAAAAGGTTTATCCGGCACTTTCGCGCCGGATAATTGCCCGTTTTTTGCTGTTTGTCACAATGTTACTTATACATATTTGTTGAAAGGTATTTGAAAGCATTATCGGCAAGGATCACTACTATGTTCTTGCCCTTTGCTTCGGGTCTCTTCGCGATCTGTGTTGCGGTCCAGATTGCGGCACCCGCGGACTGTCCGAGGAAGAATCCTTCGGTCTGAACAACCTTTCTTCCCGCTTCATACGCATCCTCTGCGATAACATCAAAGCACTCGTCATAGTGGGTATCGAACTGTGCGAACAGTGTGGGAACCTTGTCTCCGGGAACACCGTTAAACTGGAGTACACCGTCAATGGTATTACGCTCCGGGAATTCGGGATTCTTGAGGGACTTGTTGTGAGGCTGTGCTCCGATGATCTTGATATCGGGATTCTTTTTTCTGAGATATGCCGAAAGGCCGGCAAGTGTTCCGCCTGTTCCTACGAGCTGTACAACATAATCAACCTTTCCGTCGGTATCCTCCCAGATCTCGGGACCGGTCTTCTGGATATGGGCTCTCGCATTTGCGGGATTTGAGCACTGGTCGAGATAGAACCATCCCTTTGACTCGGCGAAATCTCCCATTACCTTTCCGAGTCCTTCAAGTGAAAGGCCCGTCTTAAGCATCTCGGGGAATCCCGGAACATCGGTGACCTGGAGAAGCTCGGCTCCGAGGGCCTTGAGTATGAGAGATCTTTCAACGGATACACCGGGCTGGATGACAGCTACGAATTTATATCCCTTTGCATTTGCATATGTTGCTTCGCCTATTCCGGTGTTGCCGCTGGTGAAATCGACAAGGGTCATTCCGGGCTTGATCTTGCCCTCGTATTCGGCCTGCTCGATGATATTGAGTGCGGCTCTGTCCTTAAGGCTTCCCGAAGGATTGAAATATTCGAATTTGCCGAGGATGTTGGCTTCAAGGCCTTCGCTCTCCTCATATCTGTGAAGTCTTACAAGCGGTGTGTTTCCTACAAGTTCCGTGATCGAATCATAAATTCTTCCCATTTTATCTACCTCTTATCTTTCTTTATTATCAAAAATTGTATTCAACGATCTCTATGAGCCTTTCGTTATTAAGTACCGCTGCCAGTGAAAGAAGGCTCCATGCATTTCCCGCGGTTCCTATATACAGTCCCGAATATGTATGTACATCGGTCGGTATTGTTCTCCACCAGTTTCCGACCCATCTGACCCTGGTCTGAAGCTTATAGATATCCGTGGGACTGTCGTCGATCTGTGCTTCGCCTATTACGGTCCTTGCGGTGCGGATTGCGTACTGCAGGAATTCATCCTCACCGGTCAGACGGTATACCGAGATGAAATGTTCGAGAAGACCGGGGGTTCCGCAGCACAGCGCCTGACTCTTCCAATACCCTCTCGAGTAATGTTCGGGCGCTCCGGCTTTTATGATGCCCCTGGACAATCTCTTCACCTCATCGAGATAATTCTTATCTTTTGTTATCTCGTAGAGCTTCTCGAAAAGAAGTGCCGTTCCCGCAGGTCCGTGACATGTACTGAGATAATAGAACTCTGTCGAAGGGCCTCTTTCCAGGCTGTCCAGATACGGAACAAGCGCCGCTTCATCATCTCCCACCTCGATTCCCTTTATGTAATCGGCGGCATCCTTTGCTCCCTGCAGGAATCTCTCCTCTCCGGTCAGCTTATAAAGTATCGTAAAGATCCAGCCGACTCCCGATGTTCCGTGTGCAAGTCCGACCCAGAAAACATCCGCGGGGAAATCGATGATCGTAAGGTCTACAACATTCCAGTACTTTCCTCCGTTTGGAGCGGGCTTTCCTTTCTTAAGAACATAATCTCCGATCCTTACGGCTGCCTGCTTATATTCTTCATCTCCCGTGATCTCATATAAAGGTGCCAGGAATGTTACGAATCCCGCATCGCCGCAGAGGTCGTTCTGCTCGCTGAAATGAAGTCCGTCCTCATCCTCCGTTCCCGAAGAAAGAAGATCGCCTGCAACCTTTCTGAGGTAATCAAGATATGCCTTATCCTTAGTCAGCTCATAAAGCTTAAGTATGAGATATGCGCTTCCCGTGGGGCCGTTGTAGTATCCCGCGATCCATCCCGGCATGTTCTTGACGTGGACTCTCTTATCGGAATTTCCTATAGCGTTATATGCCCTGTCATAAAACGCCTTTCCCTCATCGGTTGCGATTATATCCGCCGCAGCTGCCTTTGCCTCCTCAAGGTATTCATCCTTTTTCGTAACCTGATACAGTCTCAGGTAAAAGAGTCCGATACCTGCGGATCCTCCGTACAACGCCTTCTCGGTGAGCATCGGATAATCCGAAAAATCTTCTGCCGAATCCGGACTCTGTACCCATCTTACGCCGTTTTCCGTCTTTCTTTCGGTGGTCTTTATCCAGTCTGCGGTCCTTTCCGCCAATTCAATGTAGTCCTGTGCTTCGTACTGTTTGAACAATATATTTCTTGCCATTTATGTCCTCCTTCGCTGCTTCCGGAAGCGAATCATTTTTCTTTATGTGCTTATTATATTTCGCATTTTTCGGTCTGTATAATTGTTATATTTTATTAAATGTTATAGGTTTTGCTTATATCAGATATACGCTCTGCAGCTCAGAAAACAGGGGGGATAAAGAAACCGGGGCAGTGAAAGGAAGAAAGCGGAAAGACTTGCAATACCGGCATAAAAAAATCCCGGAAGGCACATGATGTACCTTCCGGGAAGTGCGAGGTCGTTTTTCCTTTTTCTTATGTCGGATCAGTTGTTGAAAAGGTCGGTAGAATAATATCTGTCACCGCTGTCGGGAAGAAGTGCTACGACGGTCTTTCCCGCGAATTCGGGACGCTGTGCGACCTTGATCGCTGCCTTGAGTGCGGCACCTGAAGAGATACCTACCTGGAAGCCTTCCTCTACGGCAATCTCTCTTCCGCCTTCGAAAGCAACTTCATTCTCAATGGTGATGATCTCATCGTAGATCTTGGTATCGAGAGTAGCGGGAACGAATCCTGCACCGATTCCCTGGATCTTATGAGCGCCTGCTTTTCCTTCGGAAAGAACGGGTGAGGTTGCGGGCTCGACTGCTACGATCTTAACATCGGCATTCTTTTCCTTGAGATACTTTCCTACACCGGTGATGGTTCCGCCGGTTCCTACACCTGATACGAATGCAGCAACATCTCCGTCGGTATCGTTCCAGATCTCAGGTCCGGTTGTCTTGTAGTGTGCTTCGGGGTTTGCGGGATTGTCGAACTGTGCGGGGATGAAACTGTTCTCGATCTGTTCGTGAAGCTCATTTGCCTTTGCGATGGCGCCCTTCATTCCCTTTGCGCCTTCGGTAAGAACTATCTCTGCACCATAAGCCTTGATGATGTTTCTACGCTCTACGCTCATGGTCTCGGGAAGAACGATGATGATCTTATATCCCTTTGCAGCAGCGATTGCGGCAAGTCCGATTCCGGTATTTCCGGAAGTGGGCTCGATAATGGTCGATCCGGGCTTGAGGGAACCGTCCTTTTCGGCCGATTCGATCATTTCCTTTGCGATACGATCCTTGACTGAGCCTGCGGGATTGAAATACTCAACCTTTGCAAGAAGCTTTGCCTTGAGATCATATTTCTTCTCGATATGAGTGAGCTCGAGAAGAGGTGTGTTTCCGATCAGTTCAACTGCGCTCTTATAAATCTTTGCCATAATAATCTCCTTACCGGATCATTCGATCCATCTTATCCATTTAATAGTTATGCGAGGTCGTAAGCTTTTCCTTCTATATTATGAATATGTACTACATCGAAATCCGCTTGTAAACATTTTTTTCTCCCGTTCTCGATACTCCGTTTCCTCTTCAAATGCCTGAGCGAGGTCATCTATAAGATCTTCCGCGTTTTCTATTCCAACCGAAAGTCTCAGAAGTGTATCCGTTATTCCGAGTTTTTCCCTCACCTCCGCAGGAAGATATCCGTGTGTCTGGAGCATGGGATAAGTCATAAGAGATTCGACGCCTCCGAGACTTTCCGCAAAAGTAATGATCTTTATCTTGGAAAGTATCCTCTCCGCGGTTTCTTTGGAATCGGTTCTGAAGGATATCATTCCGCCGAAGCCTCTTGCCTGCTTTTTGTTTACTTCATATCCGGGATGATCCTCAAGTCCGACATAATACACATCCTTTACCCTGGGGTGTTCTTTTAACCACCTTGCGATCTTCAGTGCATTTTCCTGCTGTTTCTCAAGTCTCACCGAAAGTGTCTTGATTCCCCTGAGTACGAGGAAACAGTCGAAGGGTGCCAGACACGGGCCGGTAGTTTTGTAGAGGAATGAAAGCTTATCATGGAGGCCGGGATCTTTGGAGATCACGAATCCGGCCAGCGTGTCGTTATGCCCTTCAAGATATTTCGTTCCGCTGTGTAATACGATATCGGCACCGAAGTCTATCGGATTCTGATAGTAGGGTGACAGGAAGGTGTTATCGACTATGAGCAAAAGATCATTTTCATCGGCGATCTTTCTCATTTCCGACAGATCGGTCACTTCCATCATCGGATTACTCGGCGTTTCGATATATAAAGCTTTTGTGTGATCATTTATGGCCGCTCTCACGAGTTCCGGGTGAGATGTGTTTACGTAATCAACAGATATACCGTGACTGTCTCTCACCGCATCGAAGAGTCTTACGGATCCTCCGTAAAGATCTTCGGATGCCACTATATGATCACCCGGCGCAAAGAGTTCAAGCGTGAGCCATATCGCCGCCATGCCGTTTGTTGTGGCAAGGCATCCGCTGCCGTGCTCAAGGCTGTTCACAACCTGCTCAAGATCATTTCTTGTGGGATTTCCCACGCGGGAATAGTCATATCCGGTCGACTTTCCTATTCCGGGGTGAGCAAATGTGGCTACCTGGAATATGGGTGTTGTTATCGAACGGTAGGGATGATCTTTCTCCAACTGACCATTCCCGTGTATACAGGCTGTTTCAATAGCTAAACTCATTTACGCTCCGATCATTACTGATTAAATCAAAGTGCCTTAACTGCTTCAAATCCCTGCTCAAGATCCCAGATGATATCGTCGATGTGCTCGGTTCCGATCGAAAGACGGATCGTTGCCTGGCTGATTCCTGCTTCGGCAAGCTGCTCGGGAGTCATCTCTGCATGTGTGGTGTCATAAGGGTGAATTACAAGGCTCTTAACATCCGCAACGTTTGCAAGAAGTGAGAATATCTTGAGACCATCGATGAATGCATATGCCTCTTTCTGTCCGCCCTTGATATCAAAGGTGAAAATGGAACCGCCGCCGTTGGGGAAATACTTCTCATAAAGATCGTGCTGAGGGTGATCCTTAAGTGAAGGATGGCTTATCTTTTCCACAAGAGGGTGATTAGCAAGGAATTCAACTACCTTCTTGGTGTTCTCTGCATGACGCTCAAGTCTGAGTGAAAGTGTTTCAAGTCCCTGGATGAGTGCCCATGCGTTGAAAGGAGAGATTGCCGCACCGGTATCCCTGAGAAGGATTGCCCTGATGAAGGTTACGTATGCTGCCGGTCCTACTGCTCCGACGAATGATACGCCGTGATAGCTGGGGTTGGGCTCTGTGAACTGAGGGAACTTGCCGCTAGCCGTCCAGTCAAACTTTCCTCCGTCAACGATGAGTCCGCCGAGAGTGGTTCCGTGTCCGCCGATGAACTTGGTAGCGGAGTGAACTACGATATCCGCGCCGTGCTCAAGGGGACGGATCAGGTAGGGAGTTCCGAAGGTGTTATCTATAATAAGAGGAATCTTATGTGAGTGTGCGATCTCCGCAATCTTCTCGATGTCGGGAATATCCGATCCGGGATTTCCGAGAGTCTCGATGAAGATTGCCTTGGTCTTCTCATCAACAGCGGCGGCTACTGCTGAGTGGTCGTGAATGTTTACGAACTTGGTATCAATGCCGTAGGTGGGAAGCGTATTATCAAGGAGGTTGTAGCTACCGCCATAGATGCTGTTCTGGGCTACGATATTATCGCCTGCTCCTGCGACTGCAAGTATTGAATAAGTTACCGCTGCTGCTCCGGATGCAAGTGCCAGTGCTGCGACACCGCCTTCGAGTGCTGCGACTCTCTCTTCGAGAACACCCTGGGTTGAGTTTGTAAGTCTTCCGTAGATATTGCCTGCGTCTCTGAGATTGAATCTGTCGGCAGCGTGCTGTGCGGAATGGAAAACATATGAAGTGGTCTGGTAAATAGGTACCGCTCTGGAATCGGTAGCGGGATCGGCCTGCTCCTGTCCTACGTGAAGCTGCTTGGTTTCAAATTTGAATTCGTGGTTGCTCATAATCTTATCTCCTCCTGTTATCCTTTGTGTTCTTCGTTTTCGTCCGCGAAGAATTTGTTTTTGTTTGATGATGTTACGATACAATAACTTTCCCCGTCTGTATAATTCGTAAAATCAAGAGCGGGCTATAAGCAAAACTTATAACCCGCTCTTTCAGTATTCATCTGTGTTCCGGGTGATATACCCATCCGCATCCAATGCGTTTTATCGTCATTTTTTCAGATCCGAAACTGCCCTTTCAAGTCTTGTAAGACATTCCTCGACGATCTTTCTCGGCGCCGCAAGATTGAATCTTTCATATCCCTCACCGCATTTTCCGAATATGAATCCCGCATCGAGCCAGAGCTTTGCTTTTTCCCTGATGAACCTTTCAAGCTCCGATGCGCTGAGCCCGAGTCCGGAAAAATCGACCCATGTAAGATATGTACCTTCGGGATGTGTCATCTTAAGCTCCGGAAGTCTTTCTTTAAGAAAGCTTTCCATATACAGGATGTTTTCGTGAATATACTCCACAACTTCATCCACCCACTCATCGCACTCCGTATATGATGCCTTCAATGCGGCAAGTGCAAGGAAATCAATCTGGGAATACCCTTCGGCTCCGAGCTTCTGCCTGAAATGTCTTCTTTTTTCCGGATCGAAGATAAAGATCGGTGATATCTGAAGTCCCGCCGTATTGAAAGTCTTGGAAGGGGCGGTTGCCAGTACCGTGTTATTCCTTACTTCTTCGGACAGGGAAGAAAAGCTCACGAATTCATTTTCTTCATAAACAAAATCCGCATGGATCTCATCTGCGATCACAAGGACATTGTATTTAAGAGTGATGTCGGCTATCCTTTGAAGTTCATCCTTTTTCCATACTCTTCCCACGGGATTGTGAGGTGAGCAGAGAATATATATCTTTACATCATTTTCCGCGATCTGTTTTTCAAATGCATCAAAGTCGATGGTGTATCTTCCGTTATCATCCCTGATCAGTTCATTCCTGATTAGCTTTCTTCCGTTATCGGTCACCGCTTCGGAGAAAGGATAATATACGGGCTGCGATATCATCACGGAATCTCCCGGTTCGCTGAAGGCCAGGATCGCGGTAGTGATACCGAACACGGTTCCGGGTGTAAAGATTATCGCGTCCGGATCGGGATAGAATCCGTGCCTTCTCTTATACCAGTCGGAGACGATGCGTTTATCCGCAGGCTTGGGGTCGGTATATCCGAAGAATCCCGCGGATGCTGACTTCACTATTGCATCGACCACCTGAGGCGGAGAAGGGAAATCCATATCGGCAACCCAGAGCGGAAGCTCATCCTCGGAGTGATGTCTTTCCTCCGCAAAATCCCACTTCAGTGAATTTGTATTTTTTCTGTTATGAACTTTATCAAAATCATATCCCATGTTTTTATCCTCATCTTTCGTTCGGGTTTCGATCCGTATTATTGATGTCCGGAGAAAAAATGCATACTCACCCGATTCTCATCATCATTCGAAATTATCTCATGAGGATTTCTTTTTCGTATAATATATATCTCTTATCATCGGTTATAGTTTCCCCTTATACCGTCACACAAAAAGAGGACCGCCTTCGCGATCCTCTTTAACAGGTTTCCTGTATTTCCGATACGGCAGGACGAATATCATCCGCCATATGTCAGATCAATATATCTTCTCGCCGCAGTGTCTGCAATATTCACCGAATCCCTGACGGCTGATGATCCCGCCGCAGAATGGACAGAAAATCGCGCCGCTTGCGAATCCGAAAAAGATCGAAACGAATACCAGTAGCAGCCCGACTATCAGAGCAGCCGGATTTGAGAGCACCGTGAGTCCTCCGATAAAAGACACGATCACCCCGATGAACAATAACGCGTACATTATGACTACGTTCCGATGGAATTTAGAAAGGATCGCTTTCCTGTCCGAAGTATCCTCATATGCCTTCATCCTGAAATCACCGATCTTTCCGAGCATTTTTCCGAGGCTGTGATACCTGCCCGAATATATGACCGGATCGAGCACGGTCAGATCCACATCAAATGTATCTTCGCAGACCAGGTTCTCATCCATCTGGATGTTTCTTATGTGGCAGAAGAATGTTGTCGACTCGCCGGTCTGAACAGCCTCCGCAACCTCACACTCATATACCCAAGGACTGTCGTCCAGCGTAGGCACATCAAGCGCTTCGCCGACACCGACACCGTATTCGGGCTCAGCTTCATCATCTCCCGCTTTATGCTTTGTGCCGAAATAATCCATAAGGGGAAGCATGGATGTGTTAACAAGGTTTGCACTGAATTTTCTCTCCCTGATGACGTTCTGCTTGGTCCTCTTGGATCCGAACATGCTTATCACCAGCATATACTTGTCACTGCCTACTCCCGTCGCACTCACCCACGTGATCGGAGCGAAGTTACAGGTCCCGTCCTCATTGTATGTTCCGATGATAAATGACGGCTGCACACACATCGAATATACCGGCTCTACCGATCTTCTTTTCATCTTATACCTCCGTATCTTCAGACATAAAGAGACGATACATGGAAGAATTTGCATTCATCCCCGAAATGATTTTCGTATTTCATAAGAGCGGGATGATTATCATCAATGTATATGAACGATCCATACTTCTCCCGTATATCTTCCAGATGCACTATCTTGTTTTCCGGAGAGACGGCCATCAGAACATGTTCTTCGGGAATGATGGGATAGAATTCGGAAATTTCTTTCTTCTTATTGGAATATTCAATCTCATTATGCATATAAGACAGAACATAAAGATCGTTTTTGAGAGTTTTAACCCAGTCAACCATAAAC
>JAGCRJ010000036.1 GCA_017964745.1 Lachnospiraceae bacterium | reverse complement strand
CCGTAAACAAGGCATATACGGTGCTCAGGCAGCAGGGATACGTCAAGGTGGACAGAAGACGCGGCGCGGTGATAAGCGTCGATCCCGACAAGGCGATCGCGCTCGAAGAACTCGGGGAAAGCCTGAGGGTCGATATAGCGAGAGCGTTCTGCAGGAACATTTCCCGCGAGGATGTCCATAAGCTGGTTGACCGGATATTTGACGATTACGCATCCGATCATTCCAAAGAATAAGTCATTAACAGTCAGGAGATAAAGGTGGAAGATAATTATTCTGAAAAAGCAAAACAGTCCCTCAGCATTGCTTTCAAATGGGCTAAAAAGCTCCGCCAGAGCTATGTGGGTTCCGAACACATCCTGCTCGGACTTGCCCTGAATACCGAAAGCATGGCGGGCGGAGTGCTTGCGGCCAATAACGTTGATACCGCAAATCTCACCGATATGATCAGGGACATGATAAGCTTCAATACCGCCCTTGCAATCGAATCAAGGGAGGAGTATTCACCCAGGGCAAGGGGAATACTCGAGGAAGCGCATAGGCTTGCAAAGAGGTTCGGACAGGAAGCTATCGGTACCGAGCATATTCTTCTTGCGCTCATCAAGGAGGGCGAGAATGTTGCGGTAAGACTTCTTGCAACGATGGGAATTAATCCCATGAAGGTCTATGCTGATACACTTGCCGCAATGGGACAGGATCCCGCACTTGCACGTGAGGACCTTATGGCACGGGGCGGAGAAGCGGGCGAGAGGGCATCCATTCTCGGACAGTATTCAAGGGATCTTACCAAGCTTGCCGAAGAAGGAAAGCTCGATCCCGTCATCGGCAGGAAGGATGAGATAAAGAGGATCATACAGATCCTTTCGAGAAGGACCAAGAACAATCCCTGTCTCATCGGTGAACCCGGTGTAGGAAAAACTGCGGTTGTCGAGGGACTCGCACAGCTCATCGCTTCCGGCGAAGCACCCGATACCGTCAAGAACAAGAGACTCCTCACACTCGATCTTCCCGGAATGGTGGCAGGTTCCAAGTACCGCGGAGAATTCGAAGAGAGGATCAAGCGCGTCATCAGGGAAGTTGAGGATAACGGCAATATCATTCTTTTCCTGGATGAGATACATACCCTGATCGGTGCCGGCGGAGCGGAAGGCTCCATCGATGCATCCAATATCATGAAGCCTTCGCTTGCAAGGGGAGAACTTCAGCTTATCGGTGCGACGACCATTGCCGAGTATCACAAGTATGTCGAAAAGGATGCGGCTCTGGAGAGACGTTTCCAGCCCGTTACCGTTGAAGAACCCACCGAGGAAGAGAGCATCCGTATCCTCGAGGGCATCAAGCACAAATACGAAGACCACCATAATATCGAGATCACACCCGAAGCCATTGATGCCGCGGTAAGGCTTTCCGCGAGATACATCAATGACAGAAATCTTCCCGACAAAGCGATCGACCTTATCGATGAAGCTGCCGCAAGCGCGCACCTTCGTACGATGGAGGTTCCCGAAAAGCATAAGGCAATGCTCGACGAGATCAATAAGATGGACAGGCAGATTGAGCTTTCCATCCGCATGGAAGCATTCCTTCAGGCAAGGGAGATCAAATTAAAGCAGGACGAACTCATTAAGAAATATGAGAAGGCTGTCAAAAAGAGTGAGGAAAAGTCAGGTGTCCGCAAGGGCAGCATAGGCGAGGATGATATCGCAAAGGTTGTCGCAATGTGGACCAAGATACCGGTCACCAAGCTTAATGAAAAGGAAAGCGACAGGCTCCTTAAGCTTGAGTCGATCCTTCATAAGAGAGTCATCGGTCAGGAGGAAGCTGTCGAAGGCATCTCCAAGGCGATGAGAAGAGGACGCGTGGGGCTTAAGGATCCCAAGCGCCCCGTCGGATCATTCCTTTTCCTCGGACCTACCGGTGTAGGTAAGACTGAGCTTTCAAAAGCACTTGCGGAGGCGATGTTCGGTTCGGAGGATTCCCTCATAAGGATCGATATGTCCGAATATATGGAGAGCTTCTCGACTACGAAGATGATCGGTTCACCTCCGGGATATGTGGGATTTTCCGAGGGCGGTCAGCTTACCGACAAGATAAGGACCAACCCTTATTCGGTTGTTCTTTTCGATGAGATCGAGAAGGCACATCCCGATGTTTTCAATATACTTCTCCAGGTTCTCGATGACGGACATCTGACCGATTCTAAGGGCAGGAAGGTATCGTTCAAGAATACGATCATAATCATGACCTCCAATGCCGGAGCGCAGCGCATCGTCGATCCCAAGAATCTCGGATTCGGCGCATCGAGCGGCGGAGAGAAGGCTGATTATGAGAGAATGAAGTCGGGCGTAATGGAAGAGGTAAAGAGGATCTTCAAGCCCGAGTTCATCAACAGGATCGATGACATCGTCGTGTTCAGCCAGCTCAGCGACGAAAACCTTAAGGATATCGTCGATCTGCTTGCGAGACAGCTCGGAGACAGATGCAAGGAACAGATGGATATCGAGCTTAAGCTCGCACCTTCCGTCAAGAGTCATCTGATCGAGAAATATGCCGACAGGAAGATGGGCGCAAGACCCTTGAAGAGAGCCATGCTCACAGTTGTTGAGGATCCGCTTGCCGAAGAGATCCTGCGGAAGAATGTAAAACCGGGTGACAGCGTAACCTGCTCTTACTCGGGCGGAAAAGTCTGTTTTAAGGTTAAAGAGCCTAAGAAATAAATAAACGGAGGAGAATAAAAAATGGCTGAAATACTTTATGCGGAGGACGGCGGAAAGCTTGCGTTCGGAGATCATCATCTCAAGGAAAAGACCAAAGCGGAGGATTTTCCTTTCGGAGGAGATCTTCTCAAGGTCAAGACGTATGAAGATATAACCAGATTTGAAAAGAACGGTCTTTTCGTATATGAGTCCGTTCCCGGTACAACGGTCACCGGATTTGAAGAGACCGAGGATTCAATGGAATTCGATGTAAGCGGTAAGGGTGCGGTTTCGATCACACTCGGACTTGCCGAAGATACTCTTTATTCCATCGAGGAAGACGGAGATGAGACCGGCGCGGTCAAGACCGGACTCGGCGGAAAACTCAGCCTTTCCCTTGATCTTTCCGGAAACCGCAAGGCACATGTAAAGGTATCCAAAGCTTAATCTTTATGGCAAAAGCTAAGCAGACAAGCGTATATTTCTGTCAGAGCTGCGGTTATGAATCCGCCAAGTGGATGGGACAGTGTCCGGGATGCCACGAGTGGAACACCTTCGTCGAAGAGAAGGTTGTAAAGGGCGATTCATCAAGTGCAAGTTTCCGTATCGCATCGGCCGCAAAGGGCGGTGCATCTTCCCTGACCACTGCTTCGGTCACATCCATCGGTGATGTTTCCGGTGAAGAAGGAATAAGGGAATCATCCGGAATCGACGAACTCGACAGGGTTCTCGGAGGGGGAGTCATGAAAGGCTCCCTTACTCTTATCGGCGGTGATCCCGGAATAGGAAAATCAACGCTGCTCCTTCAGGTGTGCAGAAATATGTCTGCCGCGGGACGTAAGGTGCTTTATGTATCCGGTGAGGAATCCGCCGCACAGATCAAGATGAGGGCGGACCGTATAGGAAAGTTCGACGGAGACATGAAGCTTTTATGCGAGACGGATCTGAATACGATCGCTGAGGTGATGCGTTCGATGGTCCCCGATGTATGCGTTATTGATTCGATACAGACCATGTACAGCGAGCAGGTATCATCCGCTCCGGGTTCCGTATCCCAGGTCAGGGAATCAACCCAGGTACTGATGCAGCTTTCCAAGGTGCTCGGCATATCCGTGTTTATTGTGGGACATGTCACCAAGGAGGGTACCGTAGCGGGCCCCAGGGTTTTAGAGCACTTGGTCGATACCGTCCTTTATTTCGAAGGGGACAGACATGCTTCGTACAGGATATTAAGAGGAGTCAAGAACCGTTTCGGATCCACCAATGAGATCGGTGTGTTCGAGATGAGAGGAGAGGGCCTTGTGCAGGTTACCAATCCTTCCGAATATCTCCTTAACGGAAGACCGCTCGACGCATCGGGATGTATCGTATCCTGCAGTATGGAAGGAACCCGCCCGATACTTGTCGAGATCCAGAGTCTGGTCTGCAGGTCCAATCTCGGTGTTCCCAGAAGACAGGCAACGGGCGTGGATTATAACCGCGTCAATCTTCTTATGGCCGTGCTGGAGAAAAGATGCGGCATGCACCTGGGAGACTGTGATGCGTATGTTAACCTTACCGGCGGAATGAAGCTTACCGAGCCCGCACTCGATCTTGCGATGGTCCTTGCGATTGTCTCCTCCTTCAAGAACCAGTCCGTTCCGGCATCGGTCGTCGCATTCGGGGAAGTGGGTCTTTCCGGAGAAGTCCGCACCGTGTCACAGGTCGCTCAGAGAGTATCCGAGGCCGTAAGACTCGGATTTAAGACAATCATTGTTCCCGCACCCTCCCTGGAAGATGCGAAGAAAGCCGCCGGCAAAGAAGCCGAGATCATAGGCGTATCCAATGTCAGGGAGGCTGTGGACAGGGTCATCTGATATCATTATTTTTTTCTTGCCACATATAAAGCGTTGTTGTATAATACGTGGGTCGGTCGCTTTAAGACCCGCATAGGGGAATAGTACAATGGTAGTGCGGCGGTCTCCAAAACCGTTAATGGGAGTTCGATCCTCTCTTCCCCTGCTCAAGGTAAGACGTCTTCGTTTGAAGGCGTCTTTTTTCTTTTGGCGGATAGGCGTCCGCGCTTTGGGAATTCCGACCGGAATGTGATATAATCTTAATGTTTCGGAGGTGCGGTATGCATAATATTGACAACGTCAGAATGCTCGAACTTCCCGAGAGGGGAGATGAAAGAGGAAATCTTGTCATAGCCGAATGCGGTACGGATATCCCCTTTGATGTAAAAAGAGTTTTTTATATTTACGGTTCGGATCCCGATATAGTAAGGGGATGTCATGCCAATCGTATTTCCGAGTTTGTCCTTATCAATGTTGCCGGATCGAGCAAGGTCAAGGTGCTTGACGGTGAGGGCAATGAGATAATCTACATCCTTAACAGGCCCAAGACGGGAATATATCTTCCCAATATGGTATGGAAGGAGATGTATGATTTCAGCGAAGATTCGGTGCTTTTATGTCTTGCCAGTACACATTACGATGAGAGCGAATACATCAGGAACCTCGATGAGTATAAGAGGATAATAAAGGAGTCCGCGCAGTGAGCAAGATTTCCATAGTTATACCCGTCTATTACAATTCCGATACTCTCAGTGATCTGTACGAAGATCTTAAGAACAAGGTTCTCGGGACCATCGGGGAATACGAGATAGTATTTGTCGATGACGGATCCGGAGACGAATCCTGGAAGATAATGAACGAGATCCGCCTTGAAGACAGCAACGTAAAGTGCGTAAAGCTTTCAAGGAATTTCGGTGAGCATGCTGCCATATTTGCGGGACTTTCCGTATGTACCGGAGACTGTGCGGTCACCAAGCAGGCTGACCTTCAGGAGGATTCCTCACTCATCCTTCAGATGTATGAGAGCTGGAAGAAGGGTAATGAAATAGTTCTCGCCGCCAGAAATTCCAGGAAGGATAATCCGATATATGTTCTCTTTGCCGGACTTTACTACAAGATGATCCGCAGGATGGTCAATAAGAATATGCCCATGGGCGGATGCGACTGTTATCTTGTCGGCAGGAAGGCGATAAACGAACTCATTAAATTAAATGAAAAGAATTCATCCCTTACACTGCAGGTAATGTGGCTGGGATTTCAGACGGATATCATCTATTTCGACAGGCTTGAGCGTGAGAAGGGCAAGGGCAGATGGACCATGGCGAAGAAGGTTAAGCTCGTCATCGATTCCATACTCAGCTTTTCGTATGCTCCCCTGAGAATGATGATGTACGCCGGTTTTTTATTCGATATCTTTTCTCTCATCATGTTCATAATGGTTCTTGTGGAGTACTTTACCGTCGGAACACCGATTGCCGGATGGTCTTCACTGATGAGCGTCGTTCTTCTGGGATTCGGAATGATGATGACCATGATCGGCATCATAGGCGAATATATATGGAGAGCACTCGATGCTTCGAGGAACCGCCCTCCTTTCATTATTGACACCATCAAGACCGGTGACGAGGATATCAAGGACTGAACCGATGAGCAATCTTAATATTCCGCAAAATGATCTTAATATTCTTCATGATTACATAATCTCCCTCGGCGGAAGCGAAGAGCTCTGGTCGAGGATAGTTTCCTGTGAAGGTGTCCTGGCTGAGCTTTATTACTGGTGCAGGACCGGGCAGCTGCTCGGAAAATACGAGCCCGAGGGGATATCAATCTCCGACTGCATCGCATGGCAGGTCGATCATTTCAAAGCCTATATGGACAGGGAAGAGAACAACAGATGGCACAGGGAAAGGCTTTTTGTGCAGAGCCTGGAGTCCCTTCTGGATGTCAGCGAGGGCAGGGCCGATGTGCTTGCCAAGATCCGCGGTGAAGGCGGTGAATCCGGAACGGACAGAGAGGACGTATAACAGCCATTTTTAGCCGAAAAAATCTGATTTTTTTGTTTTTTGACACTTGTATCATATTAAAAATATGTTAAGATATTAAGTGTCTGCCCCTTAAGGGGCTTAAGGTTATCGGGATTGATAATATGGGAAATACGACTGATTCACCGGAATATCTGCGGGCACTTGCGCAGGATTACAAAATGAAGATAAGTCCTCTGACTCCCTATCTGCCCTGGCTTCAACAGGCAGCGGAAAAGGCTGTGGTCAGTAATTATTCCGATAACGGAGTGACGGATTCAAGTATCTCATTTCCCGTTTATTCATCGGAACTGATGGGATTTATAAAAGCCTGTAACATATCCGGGCTGATGGATCGAAATTACCCGTATGTATATTCCAGAAAGGCCATCAAGACTCATGACGAGGAACGAAGACTTATCGTCGGAGCAACCTGGAAGGAATGGGATATCCTTTGCGGGATCCTCAGCAAATACGTCCTCGGAGGACGTACGAGATCCGCTCTGTGGAAGGAAGGAGTTACCGAACAGATCTTCTACCTCACAGTCAGCAAGATGCAGGAAATAGTGGATTTCTGGGAATGATATCAGTAAATAAATGCGATGGAAAGATCGCAGTTTATCGGGAGATATAAGATGGGTGACAAATCAATTCAGAAGAAGCAGTACATTATCGATGTAGCGGCAAAGGTCTTTTCCGAAATGGGTTACAAGAACGTTACCATGAAGGACGTTGTCGATGCCTGCGACATTTCAAGAGGCGGTCTGTATCTTTATTATGAGAGCACATCAGAACTCTTCATCGATGTTATGAAATCCCAGGCTGCTGCGGGAGAGGATTTCACTTCTCTTATCAGCGATGATGCCACTGCTGCCGATATCCTTCTTCTTTTCCTCCAGGAGGAGAAAAAGGATCTCTTCAAGAAGAAGGGCAATCTGAACAGGGCATATTTTGAATTCTATTTTGATG
>JAGCRJ010000035.1 GCA_017964745.1 Lachnospiraceae bacterium | reverse complement strand
TCCGGCGCCCTCCTCAAGTATCTTGACCGCCTTCTCAAGAGGGAACGGCGGTTTGTAAATTCGTTTTGAAGTAAGCGCGTCAAATACATCGGCAACAGCCATGATACGTGCCGACAAAGGAATAACCTCGCCGTGGAGGCCTTCGGGATAACCCTTGCCGTCCCATCTCTCATGATGATATGCCGCCATATTCCTGGCTTCCTTGAGATAGCTTCCGCCCTGAACGGTGCTGATGGCGTGCTCCATTATCTCCTTGCCTGCGGTGGTATGAGTCTTCATGATCTCATATTCTTCATCCGTCAGTTTATCGGGCTTATTGAGTATCTTATCGGAAATATTGATCTTTCCGACATCATGAAGAGGAGCACTTCGGACAACATCCGACATGAACTTGGGAGTCATCTTTTCCGGATAATATCCCTTTGCCTTCAACCCCTCTGAAATGATGCGTACATATTCAGCGGTCTTCTGGACATGCTCTCCCGTATCGGAATCACGGCTCTCAACCATGTTTGCCATTGTAATGATCAGACCGTCCTGCATCTTGGCGGTCGAATCCGAAAGCCTTCTTACGTCCCTGAGCGTTTCAGCCTGATCCACAGTCATGGAGCAGAGAGTCTGATACAGCTTTTCGAGTTCATCATCCGTTCTTATGTTCAGCCTGCGGAGCTTTTTGACATTGGCATCGAGCTGCTCCTGGGAATCATCGTCATTAACGAATCCGTCGAGGCACTGTGTTATGGATCTGATAGGATATGCGGTACAGTATCTGGTGAATTTGATCGCACACGCAAGGAAAAGAATAACGAAGCCGAGTACAATAAAACCGATCTTGTAAGCGTATTCGGAGATGTTTACTATCAGATAATCCAGGGAAACATCGGCCCCCACATAACAGACCACCCTGCCCTCACTGTTGAAAACAGGAACATACACCGTTATGACCCTCTTCCATATGGAATTGGATTCAAGAGGCCCGACTTCCTTTCCGTTTCTGAAATCATCGAGATAGGGCTCGAAGGTTTCTTCCACGGGCACCACTTCACCCGGAAGATATCCGGGATCTCCGTCTACTGATGTAAGGTCAAATATAAAAACACAATCCTTTGAATCGATGGTATGTGCATAAAGATATTTGATACCTCCGACCGAATCCCTTATCCGGTACATCATATCTTCTATTTCCTGATACCCTGGCGCATCCTTTCCGAGTCTTAAATAATCCTCGATCCTGTCCCCGTCGATCAGGTTTGCCGTAAATCTTGCGGCGTTCCATGCACATTCGGTCCGCTCATCCTTTTCACTGCTGTAGAAAAGCCTGTAACCTACAATACCGATAATGATGACAAGTGAAAGGCATACGATGATGAGAGTAAAATAGATCCTGGACTCAAGCGAATGACTGACATTTCTCTTCCATTTTTTGATCGCAGTCTTTTCGGATTCTGAAAGAGGTCTCTGCCTCCAGTCGACCGCCTTCAGCATATCAATAAATTTCTGAGGGATCACTGCGATCAGGCCGAGCACAAACAATGCGGTTATTCCTTTATCAAGGACATTCAGCAGAATGTTTGTGATAAAGAATGCGTTGAACATGGACATATCGGATGCACCCGATATGCCGACCGCCATCTCGTACATGAGATTATGCTGCGGACCATGGAAAATAAGCCACTGTACCAGTGAACTGACGACTCCGGAAAACAGTGAAAGCGAAAGAACAAACAATATGAACTTGCTGAGCTTTTTAAGGGAATATCTGCCTGTGTAATATGCAGTGAAAACAGCTATGAATGCATTGATGAATGCAAAATACATAGCATAAGGATTAAATAACAGACATACGACATTTGTGAGAATTGCCACGAAAATACCGGGAACAAGACCACAGAGAACAGTAATGGCGATCGTACCGCCCGTATCAAGAAACAGCGGCAGTCCGAGTCCGTTCATGACATAAGAAAGAATAACGTTAATGAAAACCCCGGCAATGACCAGAGCTATGCGACTTATTCTCCCCACTTCATAAATTGAACTTTTTTTAACGTGCTTGCCCAAAACAGTGCACCTTCCGTCCCCTCAAACGAAATAATCTATCTGTTTATTATACCATATTTTATCTCTGCAATGTTCCAATCATCCAAAGTATCTATGTCCTGTACTTCCATATCATCCAGGATGAGCGGAACCGTTTTGTCCGGCACAAGAGTATGCTTTTCCTTCATAACATCACTCCTGATCATATAGAACTGGCCCGCATCATGATAGAATGGCTCGAGATCCTGGCTTCTGGCGAACTGGTACTCTTTCCACTTGTACTCGATGAAGCCGCTGTTTTCCACAAAGCACCGCTGTGGCGGAAAGGAAAACCTTACAACCGGAATAACGGCATTTGCATTGTTTCTCTCGAAAAGTTCGTAAGCTGTCTTAAGCTTTTCCGCTGTCACAAACGGAGCGGTGGGATATATGCAGCACATGACGTCAGGATGCTTTCCGAGCTTCTCATAGCTGTCCAGAACCTCGCACATTACATCGACCGTGGTACTGTGGTCGTCGGCATTTTCCATGCTTCGCTTAAAAGGAAGCGATGCCCCGTATTTAACGGCAATCCCGGCAATCTCGTCATCCTCTGTCGAGATCATGACTTCATCAAATACACCGCTTTTAAGAGCCGCCTCTATGGAATAAGCAAGGATCGGCTTTCCGCAGAACTCTTTGATATTCTTCCTGGGTATTCTCTTGCTTCCGCCGCGTGCGGTAATTACTGCAATCTTCATTTCTTTTCTTTCCTGCACTTAGCAATAAACTCTTTAAAATCCCTTACGGTCATGGAATAGTCGATCTTCCTGCCGGCAAGTATCTCCTCAAGGTCGGCGGTCCGATGGTAAGAGCCTTCACCCTCCTGATCCTTAAGAGGTATCTTTCCGGTCTTTATATCATCCCAATTTTCACAGAGCAGGGATACTATCTCTTCATTAAGCTTTTCATATGTGGTGCAGAGGGTTTCTTTTTCCTCATCAAAGAAAAGCTCTTTCTGCAGCAGGATCTTGCCCTTATCAAGTCCCTTTTCAAGCCTGTGTATCGTCACTCCCTTCGGAGTGTCATCGATGAAGCTCCAGATATTGGGAGACGATCCTTTGTTCCAGGGAAGATATGAGGTGTGAAGGTTTATGATCCTGTTCCCCATAAGGCCTATGACATCTTCCTTTATGATCGACCGGTAATTATATACAACGACAAATTCGGGTTCAAGTTCCTCGATAAGATTCACCGTGACCTTGTCATGACAGAGAATTACTTCCTCTCCCATTTCGATGAATCTTTTTTTCAGTGCATTTACATTGTCGTTGTTACTGAGCAAAAGTATCTTCATTTTCTGATGTCTTCTTCGGTAAGAGGTTCACCGCGCTTTATATCCCTTACGGAATCGGTTCCGAGGATCGTACGGAAATGCTTGGGAGCTATGCCGTAACCGGGACGGATCACACGTATGTTTTCTTCCGAGAATTTATCTCCTGCCTTAATATCTTTTATCGCAAAAATGCTGCGTCTGAAAACGGTCGACGACTTCTCTCCTTCGGTAAGTTCATAGTCCGGACCGGCGATCGCTTTCTTAGCGTTCCTTACGTCCTCGACCATCCGGCCGAATTCCTCGATCGTCATGCTGAAATCGGAATCCGCACTGTTAATTCCCGCTAGCTTTACATGCTTTTCTATGACGCATGCACCGAGAGCAACTCCCGCAACCGCGGCGCAGCTTCCGGGACTGTGATCCGAAAGCCCTATGTAAGTGCCGTATCTTTCCTTCATATCGGGGATATTGGCCAGATGCATATCCGCCCAGTTTGCGGGATATTCGCTGCAGCACTTGAGAAGAACGATCTGATCGTTATTCATTCTTTTGCATGCATCGAGGGCATCCTGAATTTCTTCGGGAGTTCCCATTCCGCAGGAAATGATCATCGGCTTTCCCTTTGATGCGGCATATTCGATCAGAGGGATATCTACCATCTCAAAGCTTGCGATCTTGTATGCCTCGCATCCGATATCATCCAGAAAATCGACTGCCTCGTTATCGAAGGGAGTGGAAAGGAAATCGAGTCCCCACCTTTCGCATTCCTCCTTGATCCTCTTCTGCCACTCATAGGGAGTGTATGCGGACTTATAAAGGTCGTGAAGCTTGTAACCGTCCCAAAGTCCGCCCTTTATCCTGAAATAATCGTTATCGCAGTCAATGGTGAGCGAATCCGCGGTATATGTCTGGATCTTGAGGCAATCCGCACCGGTGCCTGCGACCTGTCTTACTATCTCAAGGGCGTTTCCCAGGTTTCCGCCGTGGTTTGCGCTCATCTCGGCGATGACATATACTTCGTTGTTTTTGATCTTTTCAAATAATCGGAACATAGGCCCTCTTTTTTTCTTTTACCTGTTTTCGTACAGATCGAGTCCTGAAGCTATCCCCTTCCTCAATCTGAGTTCCGGATCCTTAAAATGTCCGCCGTCATTCCATTCAAGAATATTTCTGAAGCCCTTATCTATAAGGATTTCATGCATATGGCGGATATTATCGCCAACGCCGGCCATTACGGCATTTCTCGTCTTTTCTTCCTTGTTTCCGAGGCTCAGATACACGAATGAGGCATTCGGCATTTTATCCTTGATAAATTCCGGCCATCCCGGAAACCATACCGAGGGTGATACGGCTATCGCTCCGGCAAAACAACTGCTTTTGTAGATTCCGTACAGAGCGAACAACCCGGCGAGCGAATAGCCCGCAAGCAGATAATCCTTTGCACCGAAGCTTTCATCTATAAAGGGGATCAGTTCCCCGGTGATAAAGTCCAGCGTATTGTCCGCACCGTTTCCGAAAGGCTCGTTTCCGAAGGCGGGAGGAGCGTTCCAGGGTGAAAGCTCATTATTCCAGTCATCAACTTTCAGAAAAACGGTTAATGCACGGTTTTCACCTTCGGAGATGATCTGTGCTTCTTTTTCGGGATCTTCCCCCACAAGAATGACACAGACCTTCTTCGAAGTATCGCCGTAAACTTTTATACGTTCATCAAAAACTTTCAAACTCATCTACGAATAACAGCTCGCCATACATGTAATAGAATGCATCCGATGTATAGGTATTTCCGTAAACATCGCTTACCTGATATACGATCAGGGTAACATCGGAAGAAAGATCGATATCGTCATAGGAAAGCTCAAGCTCGTATGCATAGAAAGGATCGTATGCCTCGACATACTTATCGTCATCAAGGCAATACCAAATGAGCTGGATCTCATCATAATCATCAAGCTCGTAATAATACTGTCCTTCCTCCTCCATGATCGTGTATCCGGTGATCATGCCGTAAGGATTATCCTGATCATAGAAGACCATCAGATAGCACTCGACGCCGTTGATCTTAACCGGGATCTTACCGTACTGGTTCCATTCACCCGTGGTTTCATCCTTGTAATAATCGTAAGCGATATAGCATGCAACCCTGTCGGTCAGATATGTCCAGTATGTGGGATTGTCTGCGACAAGGTCACCGTCATCGTCGAAATTCCTGTACTGGTCCTGTCCGAGGAAATAATGCTTTCCGTCTTCTGCTTCAAGGAACATCAGAGATTCGATCTCAAGCCAGTCGATATTGCTTGTTTCGAAATAATAATGCTCCTCACCATCCTGATAGGTTGCGGTATGTGCTTCAAGATAAATATCCTCCGCACCAAAAGAATATCCTCCGCTTGACGAATAGGTATTGAGAATATCATTGCGGAACCAGTCTCCGGCATAGCTCTTGGCCTCATTGGTTCCGTATTCGAAAGCAAGGGAAAGCGTGACATACTCATCAAAGAAATCAACAATGGTATCATCATACTCCAGTGCCTGGAAGGTCATACGTCCGTCATTATACAGATAGCTGTAATCGTAAGGATAATAAGCGGTAATACCGTGACCGAATGCAAAGTCGCTCTCGGTATAATCAACTGCGTTAACAATGGAATTGATAAGTTTGGTTGATGCGGTGTTCTCATACTTATTGGCAAGAGTAACGAGATCGACCGAATCGGTCCCCATATAAACTCCGCAATTATCTCTTGCGGTAGTTATGTCCGCATACTGTTTTCTTTCAAGATCGCTCTTGAGCAGTTCGAGATATTCGATATATGCCTCATAAACAGGCTCGATATGGCTCAGGGAGATAACGGACATTGAAGCAACCATGCCTCTCGACTGGCAGAAAGTCATATAGTCGGATACGACCATTTCCCTGTACTTGCCTTCGGATACGGGAGAAGTTGCAAGGAGATTAAGCCAGTTGGTATATGAAAGTCCGGTACCGTTTACATAGCTCTCAGCTCCGATCAGATAATCGGCAGAGTTCTTGAGTGCCATACCGACCTCAAGAGAGCACATATTACATGCATCGAAGATAATGCTGTCGAAATGTATTCCGGTCTTTTCAAGTGCATGTCCGATCTGGTAATCGGTAAGCACATCATTGGGATACAGCTCATCATATCCGTAACCGATAGGGATTCCGCCGCCATGGTTCCAGAGAATGAGAATATAATCATCAGCGGGATATTCATCTGCTGAAAACTCGACGAAATCGGTAAGAGTTGCGGGTGTAACCATGGAGATACCGCCAAGGTCATCAAGCTCATTGAATTTTCCGTCCTCATATATGAATCTCTGAACGGTTCCGTCCTTACAGAAGGTGTTGTCCCAGCTTGTGCATCCTCCGGTCTGGATAACGAGATTGGTATCCTCGGTAAGTTTGGACTTGCTTATCTCAACAAGGTCTGCGGTTGCAAGTCCGCTCTCACTTTCAAGGTTAGAACCGATCATATAGAGCATGATGGTCTGCTTGGCCTGAGTATCTTCGGGCTCGGGTTCGGGATCGTCCGGTTCGGGTTCGGGATCCGGAGTATCGACTACGGGTTCTGCGGGCTCTCTTCCTGATAAGTATTTATATACGCCGAATCCGCCTCCGCCGAGGAGAGCAAGGATCAGAACGACGATGACAGCAATGAGGCCACCCTTCTTCTTTTTCTTAACGGGAACTTCGGGCTGCTGAACGGGCATGGGAGCCGGAGTAGTATCATACTGAGGCTGAAAATATGCAGGCTGAGGCTGTACTGGTGCCTGGGGCTGGGGTTCTACCGGAGCAGTATTCT
>JAGCRJ010000334.1 GCA_017964745.1 Lachnospiraceae bacterium | reverse complement strand
ATGGGACGGCGAATGGTTCGTAAGAGCATATGATTCTTACGGCGGAAAGGTCGGAAGCAAGGACTGCGAGGAAGGTCAGATCTACATCGAGCCCCAGGGCTTCTGCGTACTTGCAGGTGTAGGTAAGGAGACCGGACAGGCGCAGAAGGCACTCGATTCCGTAAAGGCTAAGCTCGATACCAAGTACGGAGTAATGATCCTTCAGCCCGCATATACCGTTTACCACGAAGAACTCGGTGAAGTTTCCTCATATCCTCCCGGGTATAAGGAGAACGCAGGTATCTTCTGTCACAACAATCCCTGGGTTTCCATCGCTGAGACCGTTATCGGAAGAGGCGACAGGGCATTCGAAGTTTATAAGAAGACCTGCCCCGCTTACACCGAGGAGATCAGTGAGATCCACAGAACAGAGCCTTATATCTACTGCCAGATGGTAGCAGGTGCAGATGCCAAGTTCCACGGCGAAGGCAAGAACAGCTGGCTCACCGGAACCGCAGCATGGACCTTCGTTAACATCTCCCAGTACATTCTCGGAGTATATCCCACTCTCAAGGGACTTTCCGTCGATCCCTGCGTACCCGCAGATTTCGGCGACTTCAGTGTAAAGAGAGTCTATAGAGGAGTTGAGTACGATATCACCGTTAAGCAGAACGGCGTCCAGAAGGGCGTTAAGCAGCTCATCGTTGACGGAGCTCAAGTAGAAGGAACCGTAATTCCTTATGACGCATCCAAGAAGACCGTTAAGGTTGAAGTCGTAATGGGATGATCCCCTAATGTAATAAAGAAAAACTGCAGGTTTACAACCTGCAGTTTTTTATATCATGAAGTTCCATCCGATTGAATCAAATAAGTATTGAAAACCATAGTGAACATGGATCAGGATGAGGATCCATCCGATCATGATCAATACCTTGGCAGATCGTGAAGAAGACTTTGTTTCCATGCTCAGGAAATGCAGAAAAGCCGAGGCCCAGAGCAGAAGAGCGGCAAACATCATCGGCCAGATGAAATTGCCGTGATAAAACTTTTCACCGCCTTCGCCCAGAAAAGCGGCTTCGAGGAATCCGATGATGAACGATATGGTGCCGAGTTTGCCGATGCTCGTCGCGAGGAAATTTTTACAGTCGATGACCAGTATGTATATCGGAAAGCTCATCATAAAGAGGATCGACAAGGGAATGTTTTCCGAAAAATAGGACCATACCTGCAGGAAGGAAGTAATGACTACTCCCTCGCTGTCCACATAACTACCTCCAACCTTTACGTAAAGGAAGTACATCAGGAATATTATTATGACAGTCGGCAGAGCTGCAACAAATGCCGGGATCAGATTTTCTTTAAGGTATTTTACGGATCTGCATCTGAGGAGCATTGCGACTCCTACGGCGGGGATGAACATTTCCGCAAACACGGGCTTTGCCAATGCCGAGAAGAACAGAGCTATGGCAAGAAGCATGAGAGTTCTTTTTTTGCTCTGTCCGAAAAATACCGGTTTATGACCGCCTTCGAGCTCCCACAGGTCGGCTGTCAGCATGAAACATAAAAGTGCGAACGGTCTTGCCGTCATATGTGTCGGGTTATAGAGCGGATTAATGGAAAAAGCACCGAGTGCCCTTGCTATTCCCACATCCAGGAAAGATATCCATATGGGCTGGATCATTGTCAATGCAAAGGACGAAAATCCGATGAGTGT
>JAGCRJ010000034.1 GCA_017964745.1 Lachnospiraceae bacterium | reverse complement strand
CCTTTTCTGACCATGTCACGCAGGTACCCTTCATCGTCCGTTTCGGTATAAACATATGCGGAAACGGAATCTTCGCGGTTTTCGAGTATGTTCATGATACGGCTTCCGTATTCGCCGGCTTCATTCAGAATAAGAACCTCGGAAGGCTGTTCCGATGGGATAAGCGACTCGTTCACAAGCGTAAGGAGCAGCCACATAAGAAGGATCCACACATATGTGAAAGGGCTTTTAAGCCTTGCCTTGAGCATAAGGAAAAGTCTGATCAGGTATTTAACCATGACAGCACCTCCCCCGCCGCAAACAAAACGGCACCCGTTATAAGCTCCCTTACGATTCCGCCGTTAAAAATATCATCCCTCCAAAATGCCGCAGGCATGAATCTTCCGATGCTTACCGCCGTATCCGGCAGAAAGACGGAAGGAACAATGCATCCTCCGAGCACAAGCATGATCATGAATATGATAAGGAGTATCAGTCCCGAATCCTCTCTGCCCCTGAAAAGACAATAGATTAAATGTGAAAAACCGCATATGCAGAAAAGCACGGGGATGACATTCTTAAAGCCGGAAAGTATCTCACAGGCTTCAAGTACCGATCCTCCCGAAAGAATCAGCGCCTCGCTCTCACGGGAGATCAGAATATGTGAAAACAGTTTCAGTGCAAGAAGATAGATCGTGAAAATAAGAACGAGCTGGCACATCTCTACCAGGAGCTTCACAAAACCGGTCTTCACGGGACCGAGTCCGATCCTCCTAAGTGAGTGCTCCACGCTCTTGCTTCTTTTTGAATACAGATATCCGAAACCGGTACAGGTGATCATTACGATCATAAGTCCGGCACATACGGCATAATACGAAACGAGCCCGCTTACATCGAGTGATGATTCAAAGCTCTCCCCGAAGAACTTGGTTCTTTTCAAAAGAGTATCAAAGGCGATATTTGTCAGGTAATTCTCCATATCGGTCCTGGAGACCTTCATGCCGTAAACCAGCCCCGCATCGGTAACCGCATAAATCCCGCCTTCAACGGTATCCACAAGTGATGTTGCGGTTTCAAGCAGTTCACCGAAATTCCTTACGCCGGGCGTGATATCGGCCGGAATGAGTATAAGTGCGGGAGGGTTTAAACCATAGTTGACTCCCTCATAGAAATTCTCCGGAAGCACTATCGCCGCACCGAATCTTCCGTCAATCATGCCTTCCCTTGCATCCGCCTCATCGGTAAGTTCGAATTCGCAGACTGCCTTTATGGAATCCATTCCCTCGAGAAGCCTTATCGCCATCTTCGACATAGAACCGTCACCGGGCACGGAAACCGCGACCTTAACAGGCTCGGAAATACCAAGGCTCTGCAGCAGCGTATAGAGCGCTGCCGCAGAGCCTACAGTTATTGCCGATATGATGATAAGTGTAGCAAGTCCGCTTAAGAATGCACGGACGGCTCTTTTGAATTCTATTCTTATGTACTGTAAAGAATAGTTCATACCTTCATCAAAGATCCGCCGGATTCATCGGATCAATAGAAATACCACATAAGATCTTCAAAGTCTTCCATGAGTTCCATAAGGTCATCGTTGTCCTCGAGCTCCTCCATGATATCCATTGCAAGATCCTCAAGTTCGTCCTCATCCATATTTCCGAGGTCGATCTCTTCACCCTTCTTGGGCTCCTTGATGTCTGCCTTGGTTGAGAAGGTGATGACCAGAGAATCGAAAGGCATATCCTCACCATAGACCTCAAGGGTTTCATAGGTGTACTTGATCTCATTCTTGCCGATCTCGATGGTAGCCTCGAGATTGTACATCTCTCTTCCGTACGCCTCGCAGGTCATTGAGAACTCGCCGGTCTTTCTGTTGTAGGAATACTCCATCTCATAATCCATCTCTTCCATCTCGATGGTAGTGGTCTGAACATCGCCCTTGGTAGTTCCTTCAACGGTAAGGAGAGTGCCGTCATCGCCGTCGAAATCATAATTGATCTCAAGATTCTGAGCAAGATAATCACCGCCCTGGAAAAGAACCTCGATCATGTTGTCCTCATCGGAAACACGGATACATGCAGCGGTTGCACCCTTTGAGAAGATGGAAATGGCAAGATCATCCATATCATCGAGCTCATCGATCATTTCATCGAACATATCGTCAAGATCGATATCCACGCCGGCCAGGTCTTCGATAACTTCGAAATCATCGGAGTTCTCTTTGTAGAAATCATCCCAGAGCTTCTGGTATCCCTCGATCCACCCAACAAGGAGATCCTCAGTGATGACTGCCTGATACTCTTTACAGGATACGCTCTTTCCGTTTACGGTGAAGGTTTCCTTTGCTCCGGTCTTCTTGAAATCAAGGTCATTGGCAATATCCTTGAAATAATCGATGTTCTTCTCATAGAACTTCTTGGCAAGATCGGAATTGTCATTTAGGAATCCGATAATGGCATTGAAATCTTCAATGTCTACACCGGCATCCTCGATCATCTCAACAATGTAACCGTCGTTCTTGTCGTTGGAATAATCATAAAGGAAGACATAGTCTCCGAGAACGGGGCATGCAGCCTTGATCTGCTTCTCGTCGATATATCCGGTGAAATCAGCGGTGAATCCCGAGTAAGTAACGGTAGCATAAGCGCTTCTGGTGTGTGAACCGCCGTTGCTTGCGATGGATACGTTGAACTCTACATCCTCTACTTCACCCTCTACGGTATAGGTGAAATCTCCGAAGGGATCAACCTTGAAATCCTTGGATGCGTCGGTAAGATATTCTCCGTCATAAGCATTGATCAGAGTATTGACGAGGGTAACCTTTCCGCCGAGATTTTTCATTGCAAGAACAACTACGGCTACGATAACAACAAGAACTGCTGCTGCGATGCCGATGACTGCTCCGATGGGAAGTCCCTTCTTGACATTATTGTCCTGAGGAACTCCGGGTGCAGCCTGGAACTGGGGCTGAGCTGCCTGAGCATAAGCCTGCTGTGCCTGTTGAGCTGCGTCTGCAGCTCCCTGCTGAGCCTGCTGTGCCTGGGCCTGAGCTGCTGCCTGTGCTGCTGCGGCCTGAGCTGCTGCCTGGTTTACTGCGTCAGCGGTCTGGGCAGTTGCCTGCTGAGCTGCGTCTGCAGCGGGTGCTGCTGCCTGTGCTGCGGTGTTCTGGATCTCATCTCCGGGATCCATGATCTTTTCACCTGTGTTTGGATCGAAATGCATTTACTTTTCCTCCCTAAAATCTTTAAGTAATCCATCCTCAATAAGAAGACATACGGACGAATCCGACATCTCATCGGAATCGTGGGTAACAGTGATAATGATACCGTTCATGTCACGGTACTGCCGCATCCACTTCCGCACCTCTGTGCGGTAATAGATATCAAGTGCGGCGGTGGGCTCATCCATGAGCATGACAGGCGGCATATGAACGCATGCACATGCTATGGCAACTCTCCTCTTCATTCCTCCGGAAAGCTTTGAGACCTGCTGCTTAAGGATATCCTCAAGCCGGAACATCCTGACCGCCTCATCACCCGGTCTGCACTTTCTGCCAGACCAGAGCGACATATTGTCTGCAACGGACAGCTCCTCTATAAGAGGATTCTCCTGCGGAAGGTAGCCAACGGTATGTGAGAAGGCGGAACCGGGACTGAGCTTCTTTCCAAAATATAGAACATTTCCCGAATCGGCTTTCAGAAGGCCCGCCATTATCTGCATAAGAGTACTCTTGCCGCAGCCGTTCCTTCCTACCAGTGCGATCTGCTGTCCCGGAGAAGCCGTAAAACTTACTCCATTAAGTATGTTTTTTCTTCCGTATGATTTACATACATTAGTGACTTCAACCATTTGATCACCCACACACATTCAAAATTATATTTAATTTCGGGCTATCTTGCAATAATATTCTTAAATATATATAATAAGTTATCAGAAAATATGTTCAATTTTGCTAAATCAAGAGGCAAATTAGGATACCTATTAGTACAAGGGGGATCAATAAAATGAATTGTCCAAATTGTAAAGCAGAGATCACAAACGATATGAAATTCTGCATTAAATGCGGAACCAAGATAGAAACACCCGAGACTCCGGCAAAGCCCGAGGAAGCCGTGGCACAGATACCCAAGGTCAACCTCGTGAAGCCCGCAGCCCAGGATAAGCCCGCAGAAGAGACCAAGGCTCCGGCTCCCGAACAGAGCAAGCCTGCCGAAGAGACCAAACCTCAGGCTCCCGAGCAGAACAAGCCTGCCGAAGAAGCCAAGGCTCAGGCTCCCGAACAGAGCAAGCCTGCCGAAGAGGCCAAGCCCCAGGCACCCGCCCAGCCCGCACTCTGTCCCAAATGCGGTGCTCAGTTAAAGGATGGAACAAAATTCTGCACTAAGTGCGGTGCACCCGTCGGCTCCGGAAACGCTGCTCCGCAGCAGGCAGAAGCGCCCAAGTATTCGGGATTCGCATCACTCGGAGCAGCCGCTCCCGCACAGGCAGCTTCTCCCGCACAGCCCGCAGCTCCCGCTGAGCCTGCACCCGAAAAAGAAAAAAAGAGCCACTCATCAAAGGGACTCATAATCATCATAATCCTTGTGATCGCAGCTCTTATCGTTGCCATCCTTCTTGCGCTCAAGAGCATGGGCGTATTCTCAGGCGGCAGACCGGATATCGCAGTCAACCAGTCGAGTGGCAGGGATAACGATGAAGACGACGAAGACGATGAGGACGAACCCGAAGAGGAAGATCCCGAGGCTGAAGCTGAAAAAGCTGCAGAGATTGAAGAGATCAAGGATCAGATCAAGTCCTATGTCAAGGAGGGAGATAAGTCCGATGCAATGTCAAGCTCCTATCCTGCCGCTCTCGATCTTTACATCAGGCTCGCCGATGAATATGACATGGCCGAGGATATCTCCAAGGAAGCCGACGATATCTTTGCAAGATATGCGGAGCAGGTAAGATACTCCGTATCACTTCTTGACGGACAGCGTGTAAGTTCCGGCTTATATACCCAGTCCAGGATCTATTACGATGAGATAATCGAGTATGCCGACAGACTTGAGAAAGCCGGCATCGAGATCAATTCCGACAGCATCAGGGAAGAAAGCGATAACCTGATCGAGGTATACCGTGAAAAGTACATCTTTGCGATCAACGAGATCTCAACCCGCGAAAACTGGTCCAGAGACGAGGCATGGGAGCTTGCAGCCGATGCGGCATCGATCGTAGACGAAGACGGAAATACTGTCCTCTTCGATCCCGATGATCTCGACGACCCCTTAAGACTCCGTTATATCTATTCACTTGCATGGATTACCAGGAAAAACATAGAGACCGGCATCAAGGATAAGACCATGACCGCAGAGGACGCACTTGATGAGATAGACAGAGTCCTGAAGGAAACGGATTATAACCTCCAGCTCATCTACGACGGAATCTATTACTGCACCGAAGCCGGAATAGATCCCACTCCCTATACACAGGCATTCAATACCATTATGGAAAAGCTCGGAGAAAACGAGGGAATACTCATAATCCTCGATCACTCCCAGGCCGACGATAAAAATATAGACCTCAATCATTTCTGGGCATTCAATGATATCAGCTCCGGTGCAAACCCCGATTTCCAGGTAAGCACAACCAACGGAACAACCGCTGAGACCAGAGCATGGATCAGGGAAAACATCAGGATCAACAGATAATGCCTTCAGAAGAAAAGAAAGAAAACAAAAAAGAAACTGCCGTAAATGAAAAGACGGCAGAAAAGAGTGAAAACGGAAAAGCGGTGAAGGAAAAACCGGCAAAGGAAAATCCCGTAAAGGAAAAGCCGGTAAAAGAAAAATCCGTAAAGGAAAAGCCCGTAAAGAAGAAAAAGAGAAACCGCGACAAAGAGGTGACGATCGTTCTTTCGGCGATACTTGCGGCTCTTACCATTGCGGGACTCATTCTTTTCTTTATCATGCCCGATCCGTATGACGGCATTTCCGGGCAGGAAGAAGTATCCGATATTCCGGTACCGGAAACTGAAATTCCGGAGCCCGAAACAGATCCTGTGCCCATTCCGGTACAGCCTGCCATTTCATATCCGGAACCCGCATATGACTTCATCGAAGAAAACGTCTATGTGGAAATACCCGGCATCGAGCATGAATACACGATCGCCTGGGTTTCCGATGTACATATGATCACGGATTTTACGGCAGGTGATGTGGGAGAAGCTTCACTCGAAACGGTCCGGAACAGATATGAGACATTATCCGTAACCCCCGACGGAGTACACGGCAGGGATCTCTGGCCGATGATCATAGACTATCTCAACTATAATGACTTCGACGCGGTCATCTTCGGCGGGGATCTTATAGACTACTGCAGCACTTCAAATATGGATGCTCTCAAAAGGGGATTTGACCGGCTCAAATATCCTGATGACAGAGTTCTTTATATCAGGGCCGATCATGACTACGGCACCTGGTATAGCGACGGAAGCACGGGCTTCGACGATGTTAAATGTGCAGAGCTTCATACTGCTCTCGACGGGGATGACAACACCCGTAAATATATCGACCTCGGTGACTTGATGATCGCCGGTGTAAATCTTTCGACAAGCGCGCCCGGTGAAGACCAGATAGAGGTTCTCACCGAGCTTTACGGCAGAGGGGTGCCCATTATCGCGGCAACCCATGTTCCTTATTTTTCAATGGTGGATCCTTCGCTTGAAGAGCTTTCAATGCTCGTGCGAAACAGGAAATACTATTGGAATCCCGGAGGAGATCTCTACGGGATAGATGAAAATACCAGAAAGATCCTGGATCTTGTCTATGCTGAGGATTCGGAGTGCCGTCTGGTTCTCGCCGGACATCTTCACGCCGCATGGGAAGGTGAGATAAACTTCGGACTCAGACAGCACATCTTCTCTCCCGCATTCTCGGGAGTTATCGGCGTTGTTCACGTAGTACCGGAAGGTTCGGCTCCCTGATCAGGGGAACCTCGTTCCAAGGATTATATTTCCGAAGGGATCTTCCGCGAAGGTCACCGCAAAGTCATTATATCCCCCGCCGGTTCCCATAAATCTTGCAAAATAAACGCCCGCTGCAGGTGTAAGGTAATAAGGGACAGCCGATCCCCTGAGACCTCCCAGCAGCCCGTTTACATCTTCATACTGCCCGGGATAATAGAAACCTCCGAGACTGGTACTTCTTACAACGGTTGCCCTGCTCTGGTTCCCAAACCTGTCGGATGATGTTGTCAGATAATAGTGCGAACCTATATGCGCTACCTGAACCACACCTCCGAGATCATCGCATACCGGATACACACCTGTCAGTGCAAACGTTCTCTTGTTGACGGATATTATGCCTCCCGCTCCCTGGGAACAGAGAAGGATATTGTTTCCGTCTATCGTAAAGGATCTTGTATAAACACCGTTAAGATAATCCAGTCTTTTTACTTTATCGAGTCTGAGAGCAAATCCGTTTGCGGGTCTCTTGTATATAAACATTTCCCCTGTATAGGAACTCCATACATAGAAGGAAGCACTCGCCTGATCGTATACGCAGTAATGCGGTCTTATACCCACATTCTCAAAGCTCTGAAGCTCTATGAATTCACCCGTAACAAGCCTTGTATATGTGACCACCCTGTTATTGTCCGTATCGGTGACAAGATAGATGACCCCGTCCGAGCAGATGCTGTGGGGCTTGTTAAGATCATCGGCCATTATCTTCCAGTGGGAAGTATCGGTTCCGACATTCTCGGGCTCGGCATAGATCACGCGGTCGTGATAACAGTCCACGGTAAAATACAGGCCGTTCAGATATGTGGTCTGTGTGGAAACATAGGTCGAAGCATATTCATTATAGCGGTTCGGGAAAACAGCTCCGCTTCCGAGACCGGGTGCGGCATAGCTTTCCGAAGGCACGGCAAGAGCCATGACTGCGGCAAGCATAAGTCCCATTCCTGCTTTTATCAGTTTATTCATCATAGGGCATACCCCTTTTCGTAATCTATACCTGATTATAGCAGAACGGGACACTTTCTTAAACCTCCTATCTGAGTACCGTGATCAGTTCATCAAGCACCGTTCCCTCACTGCCGATCATGCACTCTGTCTCCCATGTAATGCTTTCACCGTTTTTGTAAGCGGTTATGCTCACTCTTATGACATCACTGTCATAATCAAGCGGCACCGTAAAATCCGTCCTTTCCTCAAGCATGTATTCCGGAAAAGAAACAGTGACCCTGTTCGATGTGATCTGTGTGGGAAGACTATCTTCTTTACCCTCGACAACATACAGCATATCAAAACAGGAAAGACTGTCACTTTCAAAGGATACAAGCACGGCATCGGGATATCCCCACACATCCGATATCACATATCCGCTCTCTCCCCGTTTTATGACCGGATCTCCGTCCTGCGAAGTCAGCGGCCCTGTCAGTTCATCGAGGCATCTGCATATTCTTCCGGATACATCCAGTTCATGAAGACATACGGAAGTTACGGTTCCCCTGTTTCCTACATTATCCTCCGATGTTACGGATATTACGAAATCGCCGTTAAACAGCCTATTTTCAAAAAGTGCTTCCGGACTGTCCTCATCCATCTTCAGTTCAATGAAAAAGCTTCCTCCCTGTGCCGAATATATTCCCTCCGTGCCGTTATCGGCATTGCATATCCTTATCTCAAATCCTTCCTTTACTCCGGATCCTTCATCCATAACAAATAATTCCACAGATACGCTCCCGAATCTTCGGTCTATGATATATTCGGACAAAACATTGGATACATTGCATACGGAAAGTTTCTCGGGTTCTCCGCCGTTTACGCGTACATAACATTCGGGTGCGGTGGCATCCCCTATAAGAGTAAGACCGTTCATCCTGTCCCTTTCGGGGTCACTGTATTTAAGGCGCTCACTTCCGTTTATGAAACCGGTCCCTTCTTCAAGCCTCGCCATAGCACCGGGATATATATACAATTCACCCTCGTAGGACGATACAAATTCACCCGTAAAGAAAAGGTCCCTTCCGTAGTCTTTTCTGTCAGCGGAGCAATCCCCGGAGGGAGAGGGATAACAGCCCGCGGTTCTTGTGCTTTCCCCGGGCATTCCGGATTCTTCGGGAAGTTCCGTATCACCGTATGAAATATCAAACTCCGCATACTCACTAAGGCTTTGGTAAAAGAAAGCTTTTTCT
>JAGCRJ010000333.1 GCA_017964745.1 Lachnospiraceae bacterium | reverse complement strand
GATCTTCTCGGCACCGATGACTGTGGTGAACTGGGAGATCATATTTGCCTGGTTCTTATGGAATACTTCGACTCTTCCCTTATTATCGCAGGGTCCCATATCGATTGCGGGATAGTTAACTGAATTCTTGATATTTCCGTTGTTGAGGTAATCCATGATCTCTGCAACTGCCATCTTAGCGCAGTTATCCTCGGACTCTTCGGTACTTGCTCCGAGATGGGGAGTAAGGATGACTCCGGGCTGTCCTGCTGTGGTGGGGGTGGGGAAATCGGATACGTATCTTGCAACCTTGCCGGTCTTGAGAGCCTCGAGCATATCGGTCTCGGAAACAAGAAGGTCTCTTGCATAGTTGATTACGACAACGCCGTCCTTCATCTGGGAGATCGCATCACGGTTGATGGTTCCCTTGGTGGAATCAAGAAGGGGAACATGGATGGTGATGTAATCACACTCCTTATAGATCTCTTCTACCTTCTCAACATGCTTTACGTTTCTGGAAAGGTTCCAAGCGGCATTTACGGAGAGATAAGGATCGTATCCGTAAACTTCCATTCCGAGATGGATAGCTGCGTTTGCAACCTTAACGCCGATCGCACCGAGTCCGATGACACCGAGCTTCTTGCCTGCGATCTCGGTTCCGGCGTAATTCTTCTTCTGCTTCTCGGCAGTCTTGGCAATATCAGCATCGGATGCATTTTCCTTGATCCACTCGATACCGCCGACGATATCTCTTGCGGCAAGGAGCATACCTGCAAGAACGAGCTCTTTAACACCGTTTGCGTTTGCACCGGGGGTATTGAAAACAACGATACCCTTCTCTGCGCACTTATCAAGAGGGATGTTGTTGACTCCGGCACCTGCTCTTGCAACCGCAAGAAGCCCCGCGGGAAGCTCCATCTCATGCATGGAAGCGCTTCTTACAAGGATACCCTCTGCTTCGTCTACCTTATCGGTAATATGGAAATCTCCGGTAAGGTCTGCAAGACCTACCTGGGAAATGGGATTAAGGCAATTGATCTTAAACATGAAAAACTCCTTTCAAATAGCTGATGATCAAGCGTTCTCAGCTTCAAATTTCTTCATGAACTCTACAAGCTTCTCAACGCCCTCTTTAGGCATAGCATTGTAGATGGAAGCTCTCATACCGCCGACGGTTCTGTGTCCCTTGAGGTTTACGAATCCTGCTTCGGTTGCTTCCTTTACAAACTTGGCATCAAGCTCTTCGTTGCCGGTAACAAAAGGAACGTTCATAAGGGATCTGTCTTCCTTAACTACGGTTCCCTTGAAAAGCTTGGAAGAATCAAGGAAATCATAAAGGATCTTAGCCTTCTCTTCGTTTCTCTTCTTCATCTCCTCAAGTCCGCCCATCTTCTTGAGCCACTTGAATACCTTGCCGCAGATATAGATGGTATAGCAGGGAGGAGTATTGTAAAGAGAATCATTGTCTGCCTGAGTCTTCCACTTAAGCATGGTGGGAGTTCCGGGAAGGCACTCGTCGGTGATGAGATCCTCTCTGATGATAGCGATAACGCATCCTGCAGGTCCTACGTTCTTCTGAACGCCGCCGTAGATCACACCGTACTTGGTAACATCAACGGGCTCGGAAAGGAAACAGGATGAAACGTCGGAAACAAGGATCTTGCCCTTGGTGTTGGGAAGAGTCTTGTACTTGGTTCCGTAGATGGTGTTGTTCTCACAGATGTATACGTAGTCCATATCATCGGTGATGGGAAGATCTGAGCAGTCGGGGATGTAGCTGAAGGTCTTGTCAGCGCTTGATGCAAGCTCTACAGCCTCACCGTATATCTTAGCCTCCTGGAATGCCTTCTTAGCCCACTGTCCGGTGATGATATATCCGGCTTTCTTATTCTTCATCATGTTCATGGGAACTTCTGCGAAGAACTGTGAAGCTCCGCCCTGAAGGAAGAGAACCTTGTAATTGTCAGGAATATTCATAAGCTCCCTGAGATCTGCTTCAGCTTCTTTAATGATGGTATCGTAAACCTTGGATCTGTGGCTCATTTCCATTACGGACTGACCGGATCCCTTGTAATCCATCATCTCTTCTGCTGCTTCTTTGGGAACCTCTTCAGGTAATACTGCAGGTCCCGCCGAGAAATTATAAACTCTTGACATTTTTTACCTCCTAAGTAACCGCGATCGCGGCAAATGTATTATGTAAGCGGATCATTTAACCGCCTAACTTTCGAAAAATTATTAACCTCTTTAAAATATTCTTTTTGAAGCCTTAAGTCAACTAATAATCGTAAACCACGACCGGAGTTCCTATCTCGATATTCTCATATACCGTCCTTGCCGAATCCTTGCACATATTTATACAACCGTGCGAGCCGTCATAGGTGTATATGTCTCCGCCCCATTCGTCCCTCCAGTCGGAATCGTGCAGACCGTAGCCTCTGAAATAAGGCATCCAGTATGAAACGAAATCAATATAATCCCTGCCGTAGAGATAGGTATCGGTATATTTGCCGTTTATCGCAAATACTCCTCTGGGAGTTGTCCAGCCCTTGGGGATATCGCCGGACACGATGTCGGTCTCAAGTATCAGCTCTCCGTTTTTGTAATAATACATGTACTGGTCGGAGAGATCGACTTCTATATAAGTATCTCCTATATCGTTAAGTCCCCTGAAGGTTGCCTCGTGGGTATACTTCGGAATATGTACATCCTCTTCTCCGTCCCTTAAAGTATCGGAGTAAAGCATCCCCTTCAGATATCTGAGCTCGGCATCATGGTCAAGCTCCGTTCCGTAGGTCGAATAGAAAGCGGGGATCGTGACGGTCTTGCCGTTGCTTGCTTTGAACTCCCTGTCGAGTCCGTATGTATCATAAGCTTCGCAAAGATCGTCGATCCACTTTTCTACGGCTTCATCATCAATGATGTATCCGCCGTCATCATCCTTAACGGGCATTCCGCCCCTTGATACGATCAGAAAGCTCATAACGGAAGAATCGAAAGCGATCTTTTCGGCTCCCATGTCATAAACAAGGTCGGTGGTAAGATAATCCGAAAGCTCTTCCCATTCTCCCTGAAGTGCCTTTTCTTCATTTGAATAAGGCTCATCAATATAGAACGAATCATCGAGAACAAGAAGCGTGGTTCCTTCAGAAAGCTTCTGGTTTAATACGGCAAGTACTTTATCGAGATTGATGCGGTCCTCGTGATTGTCGAAAACTCCGTATCCGGTCTCCGGGTCAAATACGATCTTATATACCGGAGTGTCATTCTTTTCCTTCAATACTACATCAAGCTTTTCAAATTCGGCTCTGAGTTTATCGCTGTTATATGAGATCTCTATCTCATCTCCTATATAAACCGAGGTAAAAAAAGCCTTGGGCCAGAGAAAAGCATTCTCACGGGCCTTGATATTATATACGCCCTTGCTGAGATCGACATTTAAGTCGACGCTTGAAGGATCGATGACCGACTCACTGCCGTCCGCCCATACTATCTTTATATCGGGGTACCTGATATTTGCATTGGCTTCGGCGGCAACCGCATCCGCGCTTCTTCCGGTTGCATATACTCCGTAAATCCAGGTATTGGGAAGGAACCTGTTCATGAAGTAAAAGGAAACCGCAAGATAGGTCAAAAGCAGAAGCCCGAAAATGATCGACAGCCAGACGATCAGCTTTTTAGGTTTATTGACTGACACGGACATCGGGTGATCATTCCTTTATATCATTAGCGTCAAACACTTCGCTTAAGGGTGCTCCTGCGGGAACCATCGGGAATACCTTGTCATCCTCGGGGATGATGCACTCAATGAGAACGGGTGCCTTTGCGGCGATCGCTTCTTCGAGAGCCTTTGCAACTTCTTCCTTTTTGGTGACCTTGATTGCTTTACAGCCGAGGCCTTCGGCAACCTTGCAGAAATCAACCGCATCATTGAGCACGGTCTGTGAATATCTCTTTCCGTAGAAAAGAGTCTGCCACTGTCTTACCATTCCGAGAACGTGGTTGTTGATGACGATCTCGATGATGGGAATGTTGTATCTTGAAGCTGTGGCAAGCTCGTTCATGTTCATTCTGAAGCATCCGTCGCCGGCGATGTTTACGCAGACTTCATCGGGACGTCCTACCTGTGCACCTATACATGCACCGAGTCCGTAACCCATTGTTCCCAGACCGCCGGATGAAAGGAAGGTCCTGGGCCTGGTGTAATGATAATACTGTGCGGCCCACATCTGGTGCTGGCCTACGTCTGTGGTGACAATAGCCTTTCCTTCAGTAACACGGTCAAGCTCGGAAATGATGTAAGGGCATGAAAGCTGGCTGTCATCATAACCGAGAGGGAACTTCTTCTTAAGATCGGCGATATGTGCCATCCACTCGGAGTGATCCTGCTTCGTGATAAGAGGATTGAGTGCCCTGAGAGTGGACTTAAGATCTCCGATAAGGCATGCATCTGCGGGAATGTTCTTGCTGATCTCCGCAGCATCGACATCAAGGTGTACAACCTTTGCATTCTCGGCAAACTTCTTGGGATTACCGGTAACTCTGTCTGAAAATCTCGCACCGAGAGCAAGCAAAAGATCACACTCCGTAACACCGAGGTTGGAAGCCTTGGTTCCGTGCATACCGATCATTCCTGTATAACGGTCGGAGTTACCGTCGAAAGCACCCTTGCCCATAAGTGTATCGCATACGGGTGCATCGAGAAGGTCTGCAAGTTCCTTGACCTCTTCGGCCGCATCGGAAATTATCGCACCGCCGCCTACATATATAAACGGCTTCTTAGCCTTGCAGAGGAGCTCGGCAACCTTGGTAAGATCCTGCTCAGTGAACTTCGTCTCTCTTTCGGGCTCGGCGGGATTTACGGGCTCGTAATCATAAACAGCTGCGGTAACATCCTTGGTGATATCCACAAGAACGGGGCCGGGACGACCGGTCTTTGCGATCTTGAAAGCCTTACGGATGGTAGGTGCAAGATCCTTGATATTCTTTACGATAAAACCATGCTTGGTAATGGGCATCGTAACACCGACAATGTCAATCTCCTGGAAGGTGTCCTTTCCGAGAAGGGGAAGGTTGACATTGGCAGTGATCGCAACAAGGGGAACGGAATCCATATATGCGGTCGCGATACCGGTAACAAGATTGGTTGCACCGGGGCCTGAAGTAGCCATGACGACACCGACCCTGCCGGTTGCCCTCGCATAGCCGTCTGCGGCATGTGCGGCACCCTGCTCGTGGCTGGTAAGCACGTGTCTGATCTCATCCTGATGCTTGTAAAGTGCATCATAGATATTAAGGATGGTTCCTCCGGGATAGCCGAACACGGTATCAACACCCTGTTCCTTCAGACATGCAACAACTATTTCAGATCCGTTCATCTCCATAGTTCTTAATTCTCCTAAATCTATATTATCCTGATATTTTAAATCTTATTTATTTCCGGGGATCTCGAGAACGGCACCGCGGTTTCCGCTGGTAACAAGCTCTCTGTATCTTGCGAGATATCCGGTATTGACCTTGGGCTCTCTGGGAGTCCATGCCTTTCGTCTCTCTGCCATCTCCTCATCGGATACCTTGACATCAAGCTTTCTGTTCGGGATGTCGATCGAGATAATATCGCCCTCCTGAACAAGTGCGATAGGTCCTCCGACTGCAGCTTCGGGTGAAACATGTCCGATGGATGCACCTCTGGATGCACCTGAGAATCTTCCGTCAGTGATAAGAGCAACGGATGATCCGAGTCCCATTCCGGCGATAGCGGATGTGGGATTGAGCATCTCTCTCATTCCGGGACCTCCCTTAGGTCCTTCATATCTGATGACGACTACATCACCTGCAACGATCTTGCCGCCCTTGATCGCAGCAATCGCATCCTCTTCACAGTCAAATACTCTTGCGGGTCCTTCGTGAACAAGCATCTCGGGAACAACGGCGGACTGCTTTACAACACCGGTATCGGGAGCAAGGTTGCCCTTAAGAACGGCGATTCCTCCGGTAGCCATGTAAGGATTGTCGATGGGACGGATGACTTCGGGATCACGGTTAAAGCAGTTCTTGATATTCTCTCCGATGGTGGTTGCATTTGCGGTCATGCAATCCTCTTCGATGAGTCCCTTCTTGGAGAGCTCATTCATTACTGCATATACACCGCCCGCCTCGTTGAGGTCTTCCATATAAGTGGGACCTGCGGGTGCAAGGTGGCAGAGGTTGGGAGTCTTTGCGGAGAGCTCGTTGACCATTTCCATGTTGAGCTCGACACCGGCTTCCTTGGCGATGGCGGGGATGTGGAGCATGGTATTGGTTGAGCATCCGAGAGCCATATCAACGGTAAGTGCATTCTTGAATGCCTTATCGGTCATAATGTCTCTGGGACGGATGTTCTTCTCGACAAGCTCCATGATCTTCATTCCGGCATGCTTTGCGAGTCTGATACGCTCGGAATAAACTGCGGGAATGGTTCCGTTTCCCTTAAGGCCCATACCGATTGCTTCGGTAAGGCAGTTCATGGAATTAGCGGTATACATACCTGAGCATGATCCGCATGTGGGACATACCTTCTCCTCAAACTCAGTAAGTTCTTCTTTGGTCATGTTGCCTGCGGCATAGGTTCCGACCGCTTCGAACATGGAAGAAAGGCTCCTCTTCTTACCGTGAACATGTCCTGCGAGCATGGGGCCGCCGGAAACGAAAACGGTGGGGATGTTGACCCTTGCGGCTGCCATAAGAAGTCCGGGAACGTTCTTGTCGCAGTTGGGGATACATACGAGTCCGTCAAAACCGTGAGCCATTGCCATACACTCGGTAGAGTCTGCAATGAGGTCTCTTGTTACGAGGCTGTACTTCATTCCGATATGTCCCATTGCGATACCGTCAAATACGGCGATCGCAGCGAAAAGCACGGGAGTACCGCCTGCCATGGCAACACCGAGCTTAACAGCCTCGGCTATCTTATCGAGATTCATATGTCCGGGAACGATCTCGTTATATGAAGTAACGATACCGATCAGAGGACGCTTTCTCTCTTCTTCTGTCATTCCAAGTGCATTAAAAAGACTTCTGTGGGGCGCCTGTGCGTCACCGACCTTTACGGAATCACTTCTCATGGTTTTAACCTCTCCTACTATATTTGATCAGTACTTCTGAATTATTTGATCCTGTCACAGATAAGATCACCCATACGTGTGCATCCTACCTTCTCGCAGCCTTCGGAATAAATGTCTCCGGTCCTGAAGCCGTCCTTAAGGACCTGCTTTACGGCCGCTTCGATCGCATCGCCTTCCTTATTCAGATCAAAGGAGAACTTAAGCATCATTGCGGCGGAAAGGATCGTTGCAATGGGGTTTGCGATATCCTGACCTGCGATGTCGGGAGCAGAACCGTGGCTGGGCTCATAGAGTCCGAACTTAGTCTCGTTAAGGGATGCGGATGAAAGCATTCCTATCGAACCGGTTATCATGCTGGCTTCGTCGGAAAGAATGTCTCCGAACATATTCTCGGTAAGTACCACATCGAACTGTGCGGGATCCTTGACGAGCTGCATAGCACAGTTATCAACGAGCATATTCTCAAGCTCTACATCGGGATAATCCTTGGCAACCTCTGCGGTAACGGCTCTCCAGAGTCTTGAGGAATCAAGTACATTGGCCTTATCTACGGAAGTGACCTTCTTCTTTCTCTTCCTTGCGGCTTCGAATGCCTTGATCGCGATCCTTCTTATTTCTTCTTCATTATATGTAAGCGTATCAACCGCTGTTCTGAGTCCGTCAACAACCTCGGTATGTCTTGCGCCGAAATAAAGTCCGCCGGTAAGTTCTCTCATGATAAGAAGGTCAAAGCCCTTATCTGAGGTCTCGCTTGCAAGGGGACATGCATCCGCAAGCTCGGGGAAAAGATATGCGGGTCTTAAGTTAGCAAAGAGTCCAAGCTCTTTTCTTATCTTAAGAAGACCTGCTTCGGGTCTTTTCTCGGGGGGAAGCTTGTACCAGGGGCTCGTGGTGGTGTTTCCTCCTATTGAACCCATAAGTACGGCATCTGCAGCCTTTGCGGTATCGATCGCGTCCTGTGTGAGAGGCTCACCGCACGCATCGATCGAAGCTCCGCCCATGAGGATATCGGTAAAGACCATCTCATGACCGTATACGGATGCTACCTTTTCAAGTACTTTCTTGGCCTGAGCGACTATCTCGGGACCGATCCCGTCACCGGGAATACATACAATGTTAAGTTTCATAGCGTCTCCTTTTCGCAAAAAATGCGACATTTCTAATTTATCGTATTAAATTGTGAAATTCAAGGGGCGTATTTAACCTTTTTCGTATAATGTAGGCTTCATACAGGGAGCCATATATGACTCCCTGTATGAAGCGAATATACAAAAAAAGCCCTTAGGATGAATTCCTAAGGGCTTAAAGATAATATGATCTAAATTATTTCTTGGAATCGGTATCGGCGGAAGCCTGTCCGGGCTTTTCAACCTTTGCGATAGCCGACTTTTCCATGGGGATACGGCAGTTACGGTTATTTCCGAACTCAACTATTACCATATCGTCCTGGATGTCGATGATCGTTCCGTAGAAGCCTGAGGTGGTGCAAACGATATCGCCGTTCTCAAGGGTGGAGAGCATCTCCTGGGTTCTCTTCTGCTCTTTCTTCTGGGGTCTCATGAAGAAGAACCAGAGAGCAAAGATAAGAACACCGTATATAAGAACCATTGAAATAATGGATCCCGTAGCATCACTCTGAGCAGCATCTGCTGTAAGAAGCATAAAGTTCATTTAAAAATCCTCCGATCTTTTCTTTTGCGAATTTTCCCGCAACATGTCTGATGATACACGATATCCGCAAAAGTATCAAATAAAATATTTATGACGAGAACATCTGCACCCAGTAATACTTGTAACGCGAAGAGGGATCATAGAAATATCCGACACCGAGTCTGGTATATCGTGATTGCAGGATATTGGCCCTGTGTCCCGAGCTGTTCATCCAGGTATTCATGACTTCCTGGGGCGAACGCTGTCCCGCTGCGATATTCTCTCCGACCATTCCGGGATTGGTTATTGCGGTAAAGCAGCTCGTCCCGTCAGGTCTTGTGTGCGAAAAGTAAACGGAGATCTCCTGTGCCCTGAGAGCAGCACCGGGTCCTAAGTTGACGGGATCCCAGGATAAAGGAGCAAGTCCGTATTTTGCACGCTCTGCATTAACAAGGTTAAGAACCTGCTGTTCCACACTCGAGTCAGTCACGATATAAACAGGCATGGGACCGGGCATGGTGGCAAGCTCGGCTTCGGCATTCGGAAATCTGCCCTCTGCCTTTCCGCAAAGGTCGTAGTGCATCTTGAGAAGCGTGGGATCATTTCCGAATACGGCTGCAACATCGGGGTATCTTGCGGCATAATATGCGGCATTGAATGAATCCGCGGAGGTGTTTCCGCCAAAAGAAGGATCGTAAGGGAGACGCCCTTCCGTCTTACCGCATACAGTGTAATGAAGATAGAGCCAGTTTACGTCGGTTCCGAACGCCGCGACTACGTCAGGATTATTCTGTGCATAGTACTGGGCATCGAAGTACTGGCCGTCTGCCATTTTCACGGGAGCGGCACTGACATTAAATACTCCGAAGCCGAAAACCACAGTCAGAAATGCAGCTAATGAAACAAGCAGTTTTTTCATAAATAATTACCTCCTTTCGGATCAATCGGATCCGTTCAGATCGTCTGTAAGCGAGTTCTTGAATTCCTTATATCTTCCCTCATCTATGGCATCCCTTATCTCTTCCATAAGATGATTGTAAAAATACAGATTGTGAAGTACGCAGAGTCTGAGTCCAAGCATCTCACCGGCTTTGTGAAGATGACGGATATAAGCCCTGGAATATCTCCTGCACGCAGGGCATCCGCATCCTTCCTCTATCGGTCTGTCATCCTCCGCATATTTGGCATTGTTTATATTGATCTTGCCGTGATGCGTATATAGATGTCCGTGACGTCCGTTTCTCGAAGGATATACACAATCGAACATATCTATTCCGCGGTCGACCGCTTCCAGGATATTTGCGGGAGTTCCGACCCCCATCAGATATCTCGGTTTGTCTTCGGGAAGTATCGGAGCGGTATTATCAAGCACGTCATACATCTCCTCGTGGCTTTCTCCGACCGCAAGTCCTCCGATGGCATATCCCGGAAGATCAAGTTCCGATATCCTCTTTGCATTTTCTATACGGATATCGTTATAAACGGCTCCCTGATTTATACCGAAAAGAAGCTGGTTCTTATTGATGGTATCCTCGAGCGAATTGAGTCTTTCCATCTCACGTTTACATCTTTCGAGCCATCTTTCGGTACGCTGAACGGAAGGAAGCACATATTCCCTTTCGGCCTTTGCGGGAGGACATTCATCGAATGCCATGGCAATCGTCGAACCGAGATTGCTCTGTATCCTCATGCTCTCCTCGGGCCCCATGAAGATCCTGTGTCCGTCGATATGGCTTCTGAAGGTAACTCCTTCTTCCTTTATCTTCCTCATGGAAGCAAGCGAGAAAACCTGGAATCCGCCGGAATCCGTAAGGATCGGCTTCTTCCAGTCCATAAACCTGTGAAGGCCTCCGAACCTCTTGATAAGCTCGTCGCCGGTACGAACATGAAGATGATATGTGTTGGAAAGCTCCACCTGGCATCCGATATTCTCAAGATCCTCGGAACTTACTCCGCCCTTGATCGCTGCCACGGTTCCGACATTCATAAAAAGAGGGGTCTGAACGGTTCCGTGTACGGTGATCAGCTCTCCTCTTCTTGCATTTCCTTCTTTTTTGATCAGTTTAAAATTCGAACTCAAAATACTTCCTCCCAGAATTCTTCCAGGGTAAGGTCATTGAATGTCATATAAGCCGCAGCTTCCCTTCCGACATATCTGAAGTGCCAGGGCTCATATTCGATAGTTGTAATGTATTCCTTATCCGCGGGATATCTGAGTATGAAACCATACTTATAACAGTTCTCGGCAAGCCACAATCCTTCCTTGGTCTCACCAAAGCCCTCGCCGAGATGAGCGTATTCATTATTGACTATATCAAAAGCAAGTCCGATCTGATGCTCACTTGTTCCGGGAAGTGTTACCGCTTCGGCCGCAAGCTGGTAAGCATCAAAATAGTTCATTCCCGATGACATGTATTTACCGAGATCGTAATTGAACAGATTCTCCTGCTTATCACCCGATCTGTAAGGGGATACGATCCAGATGTTCATTCCCGCACTTCTTGCATCACGGAGCATCTGAACAAGGTCATCAATGACCCTCTCGTCACACTGAAGGTTTTCGGTGAGATTTCCGAGAGGAAAATCATAATCTGCCGGAACAGAATGCTGCTTATTGACCAGAATCAGGCGCCAGTCATTCTTATCAAAAACAAGGCTGTCCAGATCTATATCTTCATATACGGATGCGTCAGCAGTCTGAACCTCATCATCCGGAAACTGTTCAAGCATATCTTCAAGAATATCATCGGTTCCGATCGCTATGACTTCCTGTCCCTCGGAATTGGTGCTGACAGATGATCCGAGACCGTCGGAATTCCTTGTGACGAAATCATCCCTGAAAAAGATCCTTGCTTCATCGGCCGTCATCACGTCGCTTTTTTCTTCCGCGAGCGAAATGGATTCATCAAGCTCGTTAAAATCAATAATTCCCAGGTTGGTTATCGAACCGGTAAAAAGAGGAAAAGAAAAACTGCAGAAAGCTGTAAAGCAGACCAGCGAAGTGCACAGCAGAACAAATTTCAGCATGTGCTCTTCGCAGAAATCACACAGATCTATCCTGAAAAAGCAGATCTTTTTGATCAGCGGGGAAAAGAATCTGTATGTCTTATTCTTTCTGCCGCGCTTCCTTATCTCTTCGGAAACGCGTTCCTTTTTCGTCTGATTGATCATTGATTCTCCAGGATCTCGACTTCTCCCTCACGGTTGAGCTTATGGATGAGAATACAGTTGGGTGTATTAACCTTCAGAAATCCGCCGTTCATGATCATGGTGCCTTTCTCGATATCAAGCTTAAAGAAAGACATCTCATTGGATTCATGGTTGAGCGATACAAGGAACTTATTGCCGGGAAGTATCTCCGCATCCTTGGGATAGTCTCCGGAAACGGGAAGAAGAAGCTTCTTTTCGAGCATTCCGGTTTCAGGGTCTGCCGAGAAGATAGCAACGGAATTATCTCCCGCTATGGTTGTAAGGATGTATCTGTAATCGGTTGAGAATGAAAGAGCACTTATTGCGGAATTCACACCGCTCTCACGCTTGACGACATCAACGGTCTGGATCTTTTCGAATACGGGAGCCTTTCCGTCAAAGGTGTACTCATATACATCGATCTTGCATGTAGCTTCGAGGCAGATATAGATGAACCTTCCGTCCCTGGAAAGCTTGATCTGTCTGGGGGATGATTCAAGCTGGCATCTGATGATATCTACAAGCTTGATCTTGCCTGTCTCGTGATTGAGCTCATATACGTTAACGTGATCCATTCCCTGATCGGCAACAAGAATGTATCTGTTATCATGTGTCATTCTCGCACTTGCGATATGGGGTCTGAAGTTTCTGTCCGCCATGGAACCGAGACCCTTGTGGAATACTTCGTCGGTGATCTTACCTACACCGCCGTTGTCCTTGAGATGGAGAACGGTGAGCTTACCGTCATGATAGCCTGCGACCATCAAATACTTATCCGTATAATCGGTAGCAAGATAGCAGCCTCTCATTCCGTTAATGGGCGCGAAGTTGATAAGATCAAGGGTTCCGTCCTCAGCTATCCTGTATGATTCGACACCAAGGTCTGTTATGGAATAAAGATACTTACCGTTGTGGGAGGTTGTGATGTATGAAGAGTTGGAGATCTCAACCTCATCCTTTTCGGTAAAGCGACCTGTCTCCATGTTTACGTCATATACCTTGATACCGTGGTTGTCGCCCATGGTATAGGTCGATACATACGCAACATACTTGTCCTTTGAAGCAGCCTTGCTAGTTTTTTTCTTTTCTTCAGCCATAATGTCCACCTCTGGTTATTTATTGTAAATGCTGACAAGATTATCGATGCGGGATCCCATCCCGTACAGTAAGCTATCCAGTATCGTCACGGCACACATACTCTCGAGTACGACCACAGCCCTCGGAACAATTACCGGATCGTGACGTCCGTGTATTTCGATCTCGGTATTCTCACCGAGATTATTGACTGTCTTCTGTGCTCTTGCTATCGAAGGCGTGGGCTTAACGCTTGCCCTAACAATGATGTCCGACGAATCGCTTATGCCTCCGAGTATTCCTCCGGCGTGATTCGTCTTTTTGGAGATCTTTCCTTTGCTGCCGGCTTTGAACTGATCGTTGTTCCTGCTGCCGACAGAAGTTGCGACTGATGTTCCGTCTCCGATCTCGACTGCTTTTACGGCGCCTATGCTCATTACCGCCTGTGAAAGGAGTGCGTCGAGCTTATCGAATACCGGATCTCCCACACCTGCGGGAACACCCTTTATTATGCATTCCATAACACCGCCGCAGGAATCGCATTTATTCTTCATATCCGCGATGTATTCAAGTGCTCTTGCGTTGGCATTTATATCGGGCATTGCGGTTGCATTCGCAAGCACCGCGCTTCTTGAGTATTCACTGAGGTCCGCTTCTACAGGTCCTATGGCTCTGGTATAAGCTTCAACGGTTATTCCGAGTTCCTTTAGAACCTTAACTGCCACGGCACCTGCGATGACCCTTGCGGCGGTTTCCCTTCCGGAGCTTCTTCCTCCTCCGCGGTGATCCCTGAAGCCGTACTTGGCATCATATGTCATATCGGCGTGTCCGGGTCTGTACAGATCTTTAAGATTATCATAGTCATTCGAATGCTGGTCGGAATTTCTGATGATAACGCTTATGGGACTTCCGGTCGTCCTTCCTTCAAAAACACCCGATAGGATCTCCGCCGTATCCGATTCCTTTCTCGCAGTGGCAACGGCCGCATTGCCGGGCTTTCTTCTGTCGAGATAAGGCTGTATGTCTTTCTCGGATAATTCCACACCTGCGGGACAGCCGTCAATAACGCATCCGAGTGCGGGTCCGTGCGACTCGCCCCATGTGGTTATCCTGAATATTCTTCCGAATGAAGAGCCTGCCATTTATTCCTCTTTTCAAAAATGAAGTCCGTATCTTTTGGACATTTCGTGTCTTATGAGTCTGTAGGTTTTCTCCTCGCCGTACTTTGCAAGGAATCTGAGATACTTCTGAAGATCACGCCTCGTATTCGGGTGCATGGGCACCATCTCAATTCCGCTGTAGAAATACTCAAGAGGCGATGCATCCGTATAATCCTTACCCTTATAAACCTTTGAAGCGGCTATCCGGTCGATCACCATCTCGGCAAAGTATCTGTAAGGCATCTCGACGGGGATCATAACATCCTCTCCGGGATCCCTGCCCCTGGTGTTGTAATCGACCCAGTACTCATAATGATGCTTGTTACGTCCTTTGTGATGAAGCCATGCCGCGGAATATCCGTGATCTTCCCTTTCGGCATTGTTGGGGCTTCTTGTTCCCTGATAATACCTGACGCCGACAAGAAACTCAGAAGGCGAGTATTTGGAAAGGTCATGCACGATTCCCTGGTAATAAAGACCTGCTTTGAAGCATCCTTCGCATACAAGTTTCTTGTGCCTGGTAATGGTCATAAAATGACCTGTGAATCTTTTGAAGAACGATAAACTCATTTAACTGCTTTCTCGGCATTTTTCTTTTCCGTTTTAACTGTCTCATAAAAGACTACGGTCCTGCCGGGTATTACTTTTTCAAACTGATCCCTTGATGTGTTCTTTGCATCCGGGCCGGAAGACTTTTTGTCCGTAAGCAACGGGTCCGTTGAAAGTATCATCTTCCAGTCGGAACCTTTGGGAGGTCTGGGAAGTGCAAGCTTTGTGTTTTCCCAGTTCATATTGACCGCTGCGTAGAGAAGCTTTCCGTCAGGCTCGCAGAGCATCATGCCGAATGACTTGGAATAGTACTCAGCCGACACTCTCCATGCGGTATCCGAATGATAACTGATCTCGGGAAATCCGGTTCCCGAAGTATCTGTCATATAAAGCTCTTTGTTACTGTGGAATACGGTATGGTTCTTACGGAGTTCAACCAGCTTTTTAAGGAAAGCCGTAAGCTCCGCATTCTTTCCTTCATCCTTCCAGTCAAGCCAGGTCACCTGGGAATCTATACAGTAGGGGTTATTGTTGCCCTTCTGGGAATTACCGAATTCATCTCCCATGAAGATAAGCGGTGTGCCGGCTCCCAGCATAAGAAGCGAATATGCATTCCTTATCTGTTTTTCCCTGAGGTCCTTTACCTTCTTTTTTCTGGTGGGACCTTCCTCGCCGCAGTTCCAGCTGAAGTTGTAATCGCTTCCGTCCCTTCCTTCCTCACCGTTTTCCTCGTTATGCTTACGGTCGTAGCTGACCATATCCATAAGAGTGAATCCCCTGTAACTGGAAAAGAAATTGATCCTTCCGTTTTCCTCGGGATTGGAACGGAGCTGGGCAAGAACATCGGATACCTGTCCGTCGTCGCTCTTAAGCAGCTTCCTGAGCGGGTACTGGAAATCGTCGGAATAGTAACCGATGACTCTTCTGTCGCCGGGCTTTCTGATAATATCGAAATTGATGCTTTCCAGATGATCTGAAAGAATCTTGGTGCCTGCAAGCATTG
>JAGCRJ010000332.1 GCA_017964745.1 Lachnospiraceae bacterium | reverse complement strand
TCACGCTTCCCGGGAAAAGGATACCGTGGATGATGGTCCGCTTAAGTACTGTAAGGTGCGGGAAGATGAATGTGTTGATATAGACGACTATAGGGAAATTGATAAGGAATGCGCTGCCGCTTCTGTCACCGAGGAAGACGATCACCTTGTTTGTAAGAAGCTTCGTGACAAGTCCGCCCTTTTTGTAGAAAAGCTGCATCCAGATGACCGACATAAGGGGGCACACAGGCGCATAGGACAGATAGACTATCATGTTCTCCCTGCTCCAGATATATACCAGAAGTCCCGTGACGATAAGCGCAGCCAGTTCAACAACAGTGGAAAGAAGCTTTACCCCGGACTCATCTTCTTTCTTTTCCTTCAGGGACATAAATCCGAGAATGATTCCGTAGGACATGTCAAAGACCCTGTAGAGTGGCGATGAGTGGATCAGGTATGTCATGACATCAGCCGTATGAACGAAACATCCGACGATATAAACATAAAGCGTCTGAACGGCGATGAGCACTATGAGTGCAAATACGAGTGAGAACCTGTCCCTGCACTTTTTGAATACTCTGTAGAGAAAAGGAAAAATTATATAGAGCACGAAGATGTTCGAAAGGAACCACGATACACCGTTGAGTGATGCGTTTATATCCGCGCTCGGAATAAGCGACTGGATGAGCAATACATTGCAGCCTATCTTGATCAGAAGGTCGCTCAAGAAAAGTCCGCCTGCCCTGTAGATAACAAAGGGAATGCTGACAAGCATCATGATGATATGTAAAGGATAAAGCTTGGAGATACGCCGTAAGGCTTCTTTAAAAGAATCCGCGATGCCGTACTTTTCGTAGGTTGCGTTCTTTCTTGTCGTAAGAAGAAATCCGGACAATATGAAGAATACGGACACTGAGATAGGTGTCCATCCGAAATAATAAAAGTGTCCGAGGAATATCCCGGCAAAAGCAAGGCCTCTTAAGGCCTGCAGGGAATCGCTCTTGGTGCTCTTTTCCGTTGTCGCTGACTTATCCGCCATATTACTCTTTCCAGCTGAGCCTGTGGAGCTCGCCGCATTTTTCAAGTCCCGCAAAATCCATCTGCCTTAGTGCTTCGAAAAGGACTATCGAAACGGAATTGCAGAGGTTGATGGATCTTTCTCCTTCGATCATCGGAATGCGGATGCACTCTTCTTCTCGGTCCACAAGTATCTCTTCGGGAATTCCCCTGCTCTCGGGACCGAACATTATATAATCCCCGTCCGAGTAGCTAACATCACTGTACACCTTATGTGCCTTGGTAGTCGCCATCCAGACCTTCGGATGCGAATTCTTTTCAAGGAAATCCTCAAAGCCTTCGTACTCGATATGATCGAGGCGGGGCCAGTAGTCGAGGCCTGCCCTCTTGATCTCCTTTTGATCGAGCGAAAATCCGAGGGGCTTTATCAGGTGGAGCCTGCAGCCGGTTGCGACGCAGGTTCTTCCGATGTTTCCGGTGTTGTATGGAATTTCGGGTTCGTACAAAACTATGTTAAGCATATCAGGTGCAAAGGCCGGCCATCAGGACTTCGACCGCCATTCGTTCATTCATTTTTCCCGTCTTGAAGGATTCATCAGCTCTTTCGCAGAGGGTTATCGCTTTCTGAAGCTCGGATGTTTCCATGCGGAGTGCCTGCTCAAGGTAGATCTTGACCTGAAACTCTCCGATCGAGCCTCTTGCCTTTTTGACCGCGCCGGTCTCGGGATCCGTTTCCTTTTTGTAAGCAACGTTTTCGATGATATCCCTGCTGTTGTAGCCGGAATCATACATGCTCTTAAGCTGAAGCATCCAGAGGAACTGGTTCTGTAGCATAACGATGATCTTGACCGGAGCGATCCTAAGTGCGAGCAGGTCCTCATAGCGCTCGAGACAGGTTCTTATGTCCTTCTTCATTATCGAATCGATCATCTCGAAGATCCTGTCCTCTATATTCCTCGAACAGATCGCATCGATGTCTTCCCTTGTCACGACTTCCTTTTCAAGTGCATAGGAAATGAGCTTTTCAAGCTCCGACATGAGCCTGCCCATATCGTTTCCGATGACGTCGAGCATGTACCTCGCATCATCCTCGCTCATTCGCTTGTTGTTCTTTTTAAGATACGCACCGATGTTCTGAAGGAGGTATCTGTCGGACTGCGTCGTAAATTCCACGCACAGTCCGTGCTTTGCTATCTGCTTGTAGAGCTTGAGCCTTGCATCGGCATCGTCTTCAACGAAGATAAATGTCGTCGTATCGGGCGCTTCGCCTATAAAGTCCGCAAGCTCGTCAGAATTCTTTTTGAAAAAGCCGGAATACCTTACGACCACGATACGCCTGTCGGCAAAGAAAGGAAGTGTCTGCGCCTGCGATATGACATCGGCTGCCGATACGGGATTGGTGTCGAAAATATTCGTGTTCATGTCATCCCTTGAACCGCCGAGTGCGGAGATGAGCTTCTTTTCGTAGAAATTGCGCAGGTATCTTTCGCATCCGAAAAGAAGGTAGCAGTTCCTTAAGTTACCCTCGGAAAGATCCTTCTTCAGTTGTTCAAGGCTTGCCGCCGCGTCCCTGGGTTTCATTTAATCCGTCTCTTCGCCTTCATTTACGAGTGCCTGTGCTTCTTCAAGCGTAATCACCATCCCGGTGTTCTTTTCATAAGATGATTCTAAGATTTCGGGAACCACACCGTCAACAAGGATCTGGACCCTGTCGATATTCGGAAGCTCACAGAGCGAGTTTACGATTGAATAGACCGAGATCGTTGTCGGAACATTTCCGTAAGGGATCAGGAAATCCGCGGAAAGGTTGACGTAGCACACGCCGTCCTTGGAGTTGACGCTGAGCACGCTCGTCTGCGGATTGACCGACTGATACAGGCCTTCAACCTGGCCGCTCGGACCGATGATGAGTTCGTCCACTACGAATCTTTCAAGGGGCATCGAGGTCGAATAGAATTTGTTTCTGTAAACGCCTATGAGCGTGCTTCCGTCCACGGATGCAAAGTAGAGCATTACGTCCGCTTCTTCGTAAGTGTTGATCTCGTTTCCGTCGTTACTGATGAATGTTCCGGAATCCATCCTTCCCACTTCGAAGCCGCTGTGATCCATGAGCGGTTCGCCGTCGACGGTAAAATACACTTCCCCTACATAGCCCGATCCGCAAAGGGTCTTTACTATCGCCGCCCTTACGAGAACCTCCGTGGTAAAGACAAGCTTTTTGTAATCGGCGCTCATGTTAAGGACTACTTTTCCGTCATCGAAGGTATAATCCCTTAATTCAAAGCCCATGGCCAGCGGTGCCTTATACTGCGCATTCGGTGATTTTTCGGAAAGCTTTTCGAGCAGTTCTTCGACCACTCCCCTCGCATCGGTTGACTTCAGCGTGTAAGGATAGCTTTCGGTCCTGGTCTCGTCGTTATTGATGTAATAAACCGTAATGCCGTTCGTATCCGCACCCTGCTGAACCTGCGCGGAACACCCGGCCATGACGATCATCATCACGGCTGAAAGGATCGCTGTTAACTTTTTTCTAAGATCATTTCGCATCGGCAATATAACTCAGTGGTATGGTAACGACAAATTTGGTTCCTTCGCCTTCCTTGCTGGTAAGGTCGATCGTTCCGTGGTGCATGAGGACAACCTTTCTGCATATGGCAAGTCCAAGGCCCGTTCCGCCTATCTCGCGCGAATGTGATTTATCGACGCGGTAGAATCTTTCGTAGATGTGGGCAAGTGATTCTTCGGGGATACCGAGTCCGGAGTCCTCGACGGTGAGCTTGAAATCCTGATGGTCCGCATCCAGGCTTACCCTTACCCATCCGTTCTCGTGATTGTATTTGATCGCATTTTCGACAAGGTTTGTGATAAGTGAT
>JAGCRJ010000331.1 GCA_017964745.1 Lachnospiraceae bacterium | reverse complement strand
CTTCATGAAAAGAATGCGAAGGACAATGACGATCTTTTTACAACTCCCGAAAGACCCTATACCGATTCGACAAGTGAAAAGGTCAGCTCCAGGGGGAAGGTTATCGATCTTGTTATCCCCGTCGTGGCACTTGTTGTCTGCTGTATCATCGGAATGATCTACACCGGAGGATTCTTCTCGGGTGAGTCATTCATAAATGCCTTTGCAAATTCTGATGCATCTGTAGGACTTGTTTATGGTTCATTCTTTGGACTTATCATAACGCTGGTCCTTTATCTTGTAAGAAAAGTCCTTTCCTTTAAGGATTGTATGGAGTGCATACCCGAGGGATTCAAGGCAATGGTCGCTCCCATCCTTATACTTACCTTTGCCTGGACCCTTAAGGAAATGACAGGTTCCCTCGGTGCCAAAGAATATGTTGCCGGAATTGTTGAAAGCAGAGCAGGTGAGTATCTGTTTATACTTCCTTTCATTGTTTTCCTTGTTGCGGTATTCCTTTCATTTGCTACCGGTACTTCATGGGGAACCTTCGGAATACTTATCCCTATCGTTGTAAATCTTTTTGTGGACAGGGATCCTCAGATGATGATCATCGCAATGAGCGCATGTATGGCAGGCGCCGTATGCGGAGACCACTGCTCGCCGATATCCGATACCACTATCATGAGCTCGGCAGGTGCGCAGTGTAACCATCTGAACCACGTTTCGACCCAGATCCCTTATGCACTTACCTGTGCGATCATTTCGGGCCTTTGTTACTTTGTTGCAGGATTCCTGAGAAATCCCGTGATTCCTCTTCTGATAGGCGCAGTTATCATATGCCTTATCGCATTTCTTCCCAAGTATGTTAATGAGAAGAAGTAATAGTCTTATATGTAATGATCTATCTCGATAACGCTGCTACAACACAGATTGAAGAAACTGCATTCAGTGCCATGCTTCCCTTTTTAAAAGGGGAGTATGGCAATGCTTCTGCCGTCTACGAGCTCGCAAGAAACTCGAAGAGGGCAGTTTTTAATGCCAGAAAACAGTGTGCGGCTCTTATCGGCGCAGCACCCAATGAGATATTCTTCACATCGGGCGGTACCGAGTCCGACAACTGGGCCCTCATCGGTGCATATGAAGCATGGAAAAATCAACAGAGCGGTGCGGACCACCCGTCGTCTGACGGCAGTGCGGAATGCGCTGGGAGTGGCACACGGGGCGGTCACATCATCACTACCGCTATAGAGCATCATGCGCTCCTCAGGACGGCGGAATATCTTGAATCACTCGGGGTATCAGTTACATACCTTAAGCCTGACAGTGAAGGCTTCATAAACGCTTCTCAGGTTATTGAAGCGATAAGGGAAGATACATTCCTTGTGTCAGTTATGACTGCCAATAACGAGATAGGTACAATCGAGCCTGTATGCGAAATAGCGGATGCGGTGCATTCCGTCCGAAAAGATATCCTTGTCCATACCGATGCCGTTCAGGCATACGGACAGATATGTCTTGATGCTTTCGCAAAGCATGTCGATCTTCTTTCCGCAAGCTCCCATAAGCTTGGCGGTCCAAAGGGTGTCGGAATGCTTTATGTCAGGGATGGGATAAGGCTTGCTCCCTTTATTCGGGGTGGAATGCAGGAGAGCGGAAGAAGAGCCGGAACCGAGAATGTGGCGGGCATAGCCGGCTTTGGAGCTGCTGCTGAGGTTTCATTTGCAGGAATTGATGCAAAAATCGGCAGAGAAACCGAACTTCGTGACAGATTGCTTGCAAAAATATGTGATATAACAGGTGTTATTATCAACGGGCCCTATGAAAAAGGTGATTACTCAAAAAGACTTCCCGGAAATATATCAGTGTGTATAAAGGGAATAGAGGGTGAATCCGCACTCATTATGCTCGACAGGGAAGGAATATGTGCATCGAGCGGTTCCGCATGCACATCGGGCGCAAGAGAGCCTTCGCATGTGCTTAAGGCCATAGGAAGAGCGGATGATGAGGCGAAGGGATCACTCAGGTTCACATTGTCACATCATAACACCGAAGAAGAAGTCGACAGGGCGGCAGCTGTTCTTTCGGAGATCGTTTCAAAGCTACGCGCCAGAAACAGATTTTAAAACATTTATGCGTCGGACTTTTTATGGTTTCATACATCTGTATGAGTCGAATCGGGAATCTATGCGGAAATAAAGAAATGAAGAAAACTGTAGTCGTAGGCATGAGCGGAGGCGTTGATTCATCCGTCTGTGCATACCTTTTAAAAGAACAGGGATATGACGTTATCGGAGTCACCATGCAGATATGGCGCCCCGAGAATGCATGTGATGTGTCGTATAACGGCGGCTGCTGCGGCCTGTCCGCGGTTGATGATGCACGCCGTGTTGCGGATGTCATCGGCATTCCGTATTACGTTATGGATTTCCGTGAAGAATTCCAGAAGTATGTCATCGATAATTTCACTTCACAGTATGTAAAGGGAAGAACTCCCAATCCCTGCATCGAATGCAACAGGCATGTAAAGTGGGAAGCGCTTTTGCAGAAGGCGCGTGATATAGGTGCGGATTATCTTGCTACCGGACATTATGCGAGAATTACAAAGCTCGAAAACGGAAGGTACACCATTTCAGCTTCGAAGACCGCAGCCAAGGACCAGACATATGCGCTGTATGCGCTGACCCAGGATCAGCTTTCGCATACTCTGCTTCCAATCGGTGAATATGAAAAGACCGATGTCAGGAAAATAGCAGAGGAGGCGGGCCTCCCTGTGGCGCATAAGAAGGATTCCCAGGAGATCTGCTTTGTTCCCGACGGGGATTACGCTTCCTTCATCGAAAAGGAAGACGGCGTTGTTGTGCCGGGACCGGGAGACTTCGTAACGCCTGACGGAACATTTATCGCAAAGCATAAGGGGATCACGCATTATACTGTGGGACAGAGAAGAGGACTCGGTGTTGCCGCAGGTGAGCGCATTTATGTAACGAACATCGACCCCGCAACAGACCGCGTTACTCTCGGTGCGGACGAAGATCTGTTCACATCCGTTGTGATCGCAGATGATGTGTGCTGGATGGGAATAGAAGGAATTGCACCGGATGAGAAAGTAAGAGTAAAGGCCAAGATCCGATACAATCACGGCGGGGAAACCGGAGTGCTCGAGAGCGCAGGAGAGGGGAAAGTCAAAGTTTCATTCGACAAACCCGTACGTGCCGCAGCCCCCGGTCAGGCACTGGTTTACTATGATGAAACAGGAACATATATATACGGCGGCGGAACGATAGTGCAGTAATGTGACAGCAAGATGCGTTTGAGTTGAAAAGCGCCATATCTTACGTTGCTATGGTCAGTGTTTATGGAGATTATCGCATATTATAAATCGGATATGCCCGAAAAGTTCGGTGTGCCGCGTCAGAGTGGGCTTGCTCCCCATCTGAAGGGGCGCATTGTCTTTGAGGAGAAATATTCGGACCAGAACGCATTTGACGGGCTTGAAGGATTTGACCGCATCTGGATCATCTGGAGATTTGATGTAAAAGATGATGATTCATTCCGTGCCAAGGTCCGCCCTCCCAGACTGGGTGGCAATACTTATATGGGCGTGTTTGCCACACGTTCACCGTTCAGGCCCAATCATCTGGGACTTACCTGTGCGAAGATCGAAGGCTTCGGGACTGATGAAAACGGAAGATGCTATATCGATGTATCCGGTGCGGATATGACGGATGGCACCGAAGTATACGATGTGAAACCGTATCTTCCATATGCCGATGCATATCCAGATGCTAGAGGGGGCTTCGCTCAGGAAGAAGAGAACAGAGAGCACAGACTGAGTGTCACGATACCGGATGAGATCAGAGCGAACTTTCCGAATGAGCAGCTCAGGGGACTGGTTGAGGTATTATCCCTTGACCCCAGACCCTCATATCATGATGATCCCAACCGTGTCTATGGTCTGTCCTATGCCGGATGCAACATAAGATTTTCTGTAAATGGTTCCGAATTGACGGTTCTGTCGCTTTCTTAGATCGAGATATGAACAATAAAAGAGTCAGGGAGATGCGTCTCCCTGACTCTTATTTATCCTGTACTTCCAATAAACGGTTTATGAATGAGCATCCAGTACGGCAACTATATCCGCAACTGTCTCAAATTCAAGGATATTCTTATTGGATATCGGAATAGAGGTCTTTCTGGATATATCACTGAAGATCGTCATCAATTCCAGTGAAGATAATTCAAGATCATCCATGAGGGAACTGTCCATATTGATCTCATCCCTGGAGATATCCGCAACGTCTTCGATCACCTCTGCAACAATGTCAAAATATTTACTCAATTGTATTTCCTCCTTATTTTTCCTGCAGCTGTTTTTTCAAGATCGGTTTCACTAAAAACTACCCGATAAATGCGCTTGAATATCGGTAATTTCTTATTCAGTTCCGTAACAAAATCCCTTATTTCGTCGTGATCGGATTCATTCGCAAAGATTTCCGCATATATTTTATCGTCCTGCTCAAAAACCCTGCATTCCTTTATTGCTTCATTGGCATAGAGCGATTCCTCGATTTCTTCGGGACTGACGTTCTCGCCACCGGAAAGAATGATCAGATTTTTCTTCCTTCCGACAATATAAATATATCCTTCATCATCAATGGCTCCCAGATCACCGGTATGGATCCATCCGTCCCGGATCAATTCGTCGGTTGCCTGCTCGTTTTTATAATATCCTGCACAATTGGTGCCGGAATCAACACATATTTCCCCATCGATGAGACATACCTTGGTGTCCTCTATAGGCAAACCTACAGACGTCACATGATCGCCGTCATCATAATTGTAGGTTATTTCTCCGGTTTCGGTCAATCCGTAAATCTGTACATAAGAGATTCCGTTTTCAAGGAACAGATCGATAATATCTTTCTGGATCGGTGCTCCGGCGGATCCGATAGATTTGATCCCTCCGAGTTCATCCACTTTTCCGCGCTTGAGTCTCTTGCCAAGCAGTTTCATAACGGCAGGTGTTGCGAGAGTGAAATCAAATTTGTTGTTTTTGAAATCGTTAAGAATATCGCCGGGATTCTCATTGATGAATGTTGTACAGCCTCTCGTAACCCAGCTGAGCCAACAGCAAACACCCACCTGGTGATACAGAGGGAACGTAAGTATGGTGTTCAGGGGGTCATCTTTTGCAGGGTCTAATATATATTCTTTGGGCAGGTCATGTTTTTTTCTGTAAAATAAATTCTTGTATAATTCCATAACACCTTTAGGACGTCCCGTAGTGCCGGATGTATGGATCATAAGAGCAATTCTGTCAGGATTTTCTTCGTAGTTGGGCAGTTCCCAATCACCCTGACCGGTAAAGGTGCAGATATCCTTGGCAGTGAGTACATTAGGTATACCATAACTTTCGGATTCAGAATCTTTGATCACTATGGCGCAGGTATCTGCTTTTTTAAGTATTATTGAGATGGTTTCCACAGATTCAAGAATGTTTACAGGTAATATCGCACCGCCGCCAAAAATGATCGCAGGCATCGCAACAAGATACTCATAGCAGTTGTTCATGGCAACAGCTATGTGCTTGCCGTTTATATCGCCCAGGCGTTCAGTGAGGTTGTGGTAACACTCACATATATTCTTATAATACTGCTCAAAAGTAACCGTGATCTCTTTTCCGTCACGTACATACCTGTAAGCGATCCTTTCCTTTCTGACCAGGATCTCCTTGATCAAATCATACATCGTTATTTGCCTCCCTATTTTTTGATACTTTTACCAAAACTAAATCTTTTACCTTTACAAACAGAAAACAGATACTGATATCAACCGCCGAGCGTAATAACCAGAACAGAAATGTACCCGCGACCGGACCGCCTTTCCAGTTTTCCGTAAAATGATAGAGTGGAAATCCCAGCATCTCAATCGTATGAACACTAAGAACATAGATTGAATACTGGCCTACATTTCTTATAAAAGAAGTAATAAATCCATTGAATCTGTTGAGAAATAAGAACAGATAGATAAAACATACCCCAAACAGACCGTCTAACAGGATTGACAGCATGCTGAGCGGATATATGCTGCCGGCCATACTGTCCACATATCCCATGATCCTTATAGTCATAAAGGAAACAACGATCAAAATGACACAGACAGCCTTTTTGCCGGTATTGATTCCTTCGGTAAAGAGTTTGTTCTTTTTAGCGTAATACCCCATATAAATGTACGCAACGGAAATGAGGCCCTGAGATAAACACCATGGAACAATGTATAACAGACTTAAAAGCCATCCTGCCGTAGATACCAAAAGAACCGCGATAAGGAGTTTTGCCTTATCGAAATATGAAACCAGAGTATTGAAAACAATCATACCTACAAAAAGTGACAGAAGGAACCAGTTAGGGCCGTTGGAGAAGATTGTCACATCTCCGAAAGTTGTGGTTTTTGAAAGCCCCAGGAGTGAACCGGCAAGTACTTTTAATGTCTCCTTGACCGATCCGGGAAAATATCTGTACAGGCAGAAATGGGTACACAGATGTAACGCTGAGGTCAAGAGCATGGTAATGATGTACGGGATCATTAACGATTTGAACTGTTTGGAAAGATTCTTTTTAAATGTTGTTTTTCTGGAACCGTATCCGCTTATTATGTAAAGCGAAGGCATCAATATACAATAAGAAATGTTATAGAGCAAAAGAGCGGTCGATTCACCTATTGAGAAATCTGCAAACCGGGTCCTGCCCGTCTCACTTATTGCATGATTGATCAAAAAGTCCGGAAACAATGTATATGTATGCCCGAAAATAACGATAAACATCGCTATTCCCTTTAACAGATTAAACATTCCCGCCGTGTTTTTTACGGTATATTTCTCAGTTTTCATATGTGATGTCTTCTCCCGGTTATGAATTATTATCCGATATCTTCTTGTCAGCAGCTTTTGATAAAACGAAATCTTTTGTCTTGATATACAGAAAACAGATACCGCATACAACCGCCACACGTATCAGAGAAAATACGGTTATGGTAAGGGCTGTTTCTTCGAATTTTTCCGTGAAATGATAAAGCGGAAATCCCATCATCTCTATTGTATGAACGCAAAGAATATAGATTGAATACCTGCCCACACTTCTTATCGAAGAAGAAATAAAACCGTTAAACCTGTTCAGCAGCAGGAATACATATATTAAACACAATGCAAATAAACCGTTTAACGCGATGGTGATCATACCGAGCGGATACACACTATAAGACATATCATCAATATAACCAAGTGCTCGCATTGCTATATAAGGTATAACGACCAGAATGACGTAAACCACCTTTTTCTTGGTATCAATTCCTTCGGTAAGCAGTTTGTGTTTTTTTGCATAGTAACCAAGGTAAATAAAAAACACGGAGACGCATCCCTGAGAAAAACTCAATGGTGTGGTGCCTATCAGACTTATCAGCCATCCGAATGCTGTGACAAAAAGAACTGCAAGAAGGAGCTTTACATTGTCAAAAAATGCAAGAAGAGCATTAAAAATGATCATTCCGACAAAAAGAGCAACGATGAACCAGCATGGGCCGCAAGAGATAAATTTTATTCCTCCGAAATACGTCGTTATCGGGAACCCCAATATCATGCCCCCAAATAAACTTAATGTTTCTTTGACGGAATCCTTTAAATTTCTGTAAAGGTAGAAGTGTGTACACAGATGTAATCCCGCGGTTAAAAAAACCGTAACGATATATGGGATCATAATTGATTTGAATTGCCTGGAAAGGTTCTTTTTAAATGAAGTTTTTCTGAAACCGTAACCGCTTATAAAGAAAAGAGAAGGCATCAATGGATGTTTAAATATGCTGTACAGAATCAACACGATATTTGAGACTGCTTGTGAACTGGAGCCGTTATCCTGTAATGCCTCATAAGTGAACCTGGAAGGATACAATGAGAGTGTATGCACCACAATGATGGATAACATCACTATTCCTTTAAGCAAATCAAACATACCTGCAGTATTTTTGATGGCATATTTTTCGGATTTCACGTTTTTTTAGCCTCTCCTCCCATTAACTGCTCTCTGATACACATATTCTGAAAAGTATCTGTGAGGGCAAACAACCTTAATATATTACAACATTTTGATATATCGTTCAACTTGTACCGTAGATTACAAAGATCTGTTCCGAAGGTATGATGACTGTCACTTTGCCTGTGATGGAAAGAAGAACGGGATTATGATAAAATCTGCCGGTAAAGAGACCGGACAACATTGTCCATAAATAATTTACGGCATTTCTCGCTTTGTGTCGTGTTAATTT
>JAGCRJ010000330.1 GCA_017964745.1 Lachnospiraceae bacterium | reverse complement strand
TCCCGGAACCGAAGTGCGGTATCTCGGAGTAAAGCTGAGGGAGCTTCTTTCGGAAAAGGGATATCAGTACAGGGATATTGCGATCGTTTGCGGCGACATTGCGGGTTATGCTCCGTACTTCCAAAGGGAGTTCAAGGCACTCGGAATTCCTTTCTATCTTGATAATGTAAACGGACTTGCGCTTGATCCCCTTTCGGAAACGGTGCAGGCTTATCTTGATATCCTCTCGGATGATTTCCCTCCCGCTTCGGTCACGAGACTCCTTAAAGCCGGACTGACGGGGATCACCGCGGAAGAGACCGATCTTCTCGATAATTACATAAGACAGACCGGTGTCAGGGGTTTCAATTCATGGCACAGGGAATTTATGAAGACTGTCAGATCCAGGAGAAATGACACCGAATACCTCGGCAGGATCAACGCGATAAGGCGCAAGGTCATCGCACTCTTTTCTCCCTTCGAAGAAGGCGGCGTGAAGGTTTCCGCTTCGGATACCGCATCCGGTTACACAAAGCGTTTGTATGAAGCACTGGTCTGTATGGATGCGCCCGGCAAGATCCGCCTGCTCAAGAGAGCGTTCGAAGAGCGCGGCGATGCCGAGAGAACTCTTGAATACAAAACTGTATGGAAGCAGTTCGTTGATCTGTTCGACAAGATATATCTTCTTCTCGGAGACGATGAGATAAGCCTTGAAAACTATGTCGGAACGGTTGCTGCGGGAATCGGAGAGATGAAGGTTCCCGGTATTCCTGTCAATGTCGACAGGGTGCTTATCGGAGACATCGAAAGATCGAGACTTGATGGAGTAAAGGTTCTCTTCTTCGCGGGAGTCAACGACGGCAACATTCCTGCGGACACTTCCGGCAAAGGAATGATATCGGATCTCGACAGGGAATTTCTGTACGATAACGGAGTTGAGCTTTCGCCCACTCCCAGACAGAAGATGTATATACAGAGACAGTATCTGTATATGAATATCTGCAAGCCGTCCGAGGAGCTTTATCTTTCATACATAAGAGTCAGGGCCGACGGAAAAGCCGTAAGACCTTCGTATCTGATCCCCCTGATCAGGAAGATACTTCCGTACACATCGGATGTGTTCAGGCCCGAGGACAGGCCGGTAAATGAGAGGGTAAGCACAAGGGAGGATGCGCTCGGCGAGCTTTCCGTGATGATGAGGGATTATGCGGATTCGCAGGGTGCTTCGGAAAACAAGGGTGAGACCTTTGCTCTCTTTTCCGCTGTCGGAGACGATGACGGAAACAGGCAGAAGCTTACCGAGGCCGTATATAAAAGATACCTTGATGAACCGCTTTCGGAGGATGCGGTAAATGCTCTGTATCCCGGGGATCTGAAGGGAAGCGTAAGCTCGCTTGAAACATATGCGGGCTGCCCTTACAGATATTTTCTAACGTTCGGACTGAAGATAGATCAGGGCGATACATATGAGATACAGTCCTTTGACAGGGGATCTCTGGTTCACGATATCATCAGGAGATTTACCGAAAGACTTACAAAGGACGGACTGAGCTGGAAGAATTTTGATGATGATTACGCATCACGCATGATACCCGAGCTGTCCGCGGAAGCCGCTTCCGCTTACGGAAGTTCCCTGTATTACGACAATAAGAGGAATGAATATAACATTCTCAGGCTCTCAAGGCTTGTGATCAATTCCGCATGCTTTTTGAGAGACCAGCTTTCCGCAGGCGGATTCGAACTTGCGGGAAGTGAGAAGCCCTTTGCCATGGATCTTCCACTTAAGGGAGGCAGGACGCTCCATATGACCGGAGTTGTGGACAGGATCGATCTGGCTGACGGCGAAGCGGGAAAGTATATCCAGATAATGGATTTCAAATCGGGTGGACGCGATATCGACATCGCAAAGCTCATGGACGGAAGGCAGATACAGCTTCCTCTCTATATGTACAGTGAGAAGGAGAGAACGAATGGGATCCCTGCATCGCTTTTATATTTCCAGATACAGGATCCGATGTATGATCTTGAAGACATCGGAAATATCGATAAGGTATCCGATGAACTCAGGAAGAAAATGCGTCCAAAGGGAGAGATGCTGGAGGATGAGGAAGCCCTTTCCCTTCTCGACGGATCTCTTAAGGGGCTTGCGCCGCAGTCCGCATCGGATTATTTCTTTGTAAGTGTCAAGAAGGACGGCGGCTTCACCGCTTCAAGCAGGGTGCTCAGCAAGACCGCAATGGATATGATGCTTAATGAAGCCGTGAGCGTTGCCGAGTCGGAAGGCGAAGAGATATTGAGCGGAAGGATCTCCGTAGCGCCTTACAACGGATCATGCAAGTACTGCCCGTACAGCAGTGCATGCGGAATGGACAGAAAAGTACCCGGATATAAGTATCGCAGCGACTCCAAGATGAAGAGAGCCGATGCCGTGGCTGCACTGTGCGCAAAAGCCGGTCCGGGAGAAGTGATTTCCGGAAAAGCGGAAAGAAAAACTGAGGAAGGAGGCGAGGATAATGGCATTTAAACCTACCGAAGAGCAGGCCCGTATCATAGGTGCCAGAAATACCAGCCTTCTTGTAAGTGCCGCGGCCGGAAGCGGAAAAACCGCAGTGCTTGTCGAGAGGATAGTTTCGCTTGTCTGTGATAAAGACAATCCCGTGGACATAGACCGCATCCTCGTCGTTACCTTTACACAGGCTGCCGCTGCGGAAATGAAGGAAAGAGTGCTGAAGAGGATCGGTGAGATACTTGAAGACGATCCCGAAAACGAGCATCTTCTCAAGCAGCAGACTCTGGTGCACAGGGCACTCATCACAACCATAGATTCATTCTGCCTTGATGTCATAAGGAATCATTTCCAGGATATAGGTATCGAACCCGACTTCAGGGTCATTGACGACGGAGAGGCGCAGCTGATCCGTGCCGACGTGCTCGGCAGAGTTCTCGAAAGAGCATATGAAGAAAAGGATCCCGCATTCATTAAATGTGTCGAGGCATTCTGCCCGGGCAATGATGACAAAGCTCTCGAAGAGATCATAATGGGACTTTACGGAACTTCGGAAAGCTTCCCATGGCCGGAGGAGTATCTTCTTGCAAGAAAGCACGATCATGATATAGATGTTCCCGAGGATCTTAACGCAACACCGATAGAAGCGGCAGTCATGGAGTCTTCATCCGGCTTCATCATGTATGCTCTCTGGTACATAGAATCGGCACTCAGATTATGTGACATCAGTCCCATAATGGATAATTATGCCGAGACATTTGCACTTGACAGGGATTTCTTCGAAGCGCTCGAAACCTGCGTTTCACTCGGAACGCTGACCGATATGTACAATCTTATGAGTGATCTTAAGAGCAAGAAGACCACTCTCAAAAGGCTCAGAAAACCCGCAAACGACGAAGAGACACGTGTAAAGGATGAACTTTCCGAAGCCGCCAAGACATATCGCGACGAAGCTTGGAAGCAGATCGAGAAGCTTTACAAGTTTTATTATTCGTTCCCTATTGAGGAACAGGTCCGCATCATAAGGGGATGCAGCGAACCGGTCGGTGCCCTTATCGATCTTGTCATAGAGTTCAGAAGACGGTATGCGGCCGAAAAGAAAAAGAGACACTCCGTGGACTTTTCGGATCTGTCCCATTTTGCACTGGATATCCTGACCAGGCACACCGTGAAAAACGGTGTCACGGATATCGAACCCACCGATGCCGCGACCGAATACAGGAACAGGTTCGCGCAGGTGATGGTCGATGAGTATCAGGATTCCAATGTTGTCCAGGAATTTATTCTGACAGCAGTGTCAGCTGAAAACATCGGAAGGTATGACAGATTCACCGTAGGCGATGTAAAGCAGAGCATATACAGCTTCAGACAGGCCATGCCCGAGCTCTTCTTACAGAAGCAGTACGAATACGATCTCATTCCTCCGAGGATGGAGATCGATCTTACGGGAAACTTCAGAAGCCGTAAGGAAGTACTCGATTCGGTCAACCGAATTTTCGAAAGGATCATGCATCCGGAGAACGGAAGGATCGAATATGACGAAAATGCACAGCTTCAGGCAAAAGCCGTATTTCCCGAATCCGAAGGCTGCAAGACCGAACTGATCATTTACGACAATAAGATGATCGAAAAGTCCGCGGATGCGATGGCTGACAGTTTTAACGATGCTGACGGCGAAGGAAGCGAATATGCCGCATCGGCAGGTGACCTTATGGATGATGCATCCGATAAGAGTGAGCTTGAAGCAAGGATCATCGGAACCAGGATCAGGGAACTGATGAACGGCATGAAGCTGTCCGACGGAAACAGGGAAGATCCCGGACTCAGGGATATCTCATACAGGGATATCGTGATCCTCTGCAGAAGCGTAAGCTCGGTCACCGAAACATACCGCAAGGTTTTTGCGGATATGGGAATTCCTCTCTATGCGGAAGGAAAGAACGGATATTTCAAGACTGCGGAAGTAAGTCTTCTCCTTCAGTACCTGCGTGTGCTCAGCAATCCTTTGGATGATGTTCCTCTCTATGCTGTGATGCATTCGGTATTCGGAGGCTTTGACGAAAACGAGATAGCGCTCATAAGAGCCGGACGAAAGGACTGCTCTTTATATGAGGCACTGAAGAAAGCAGCCGGAAGAAGCGGGGAAGCGGATACGGGAAATGAGATCTCCACGCTGCTTAAGGAAAAGCTTTCGGAATTCCTTGACCGTCTGGATATGTACCGCGATATGAGCTCTTACCTTACCGTAAGGCAGCTCCTTGACCGTGTTACCGCGGACCATCATTATATCGAGATCTGCAGTGCACTTCCGGGAGGGCAGTCAAGGACCGGTAATGTCCGTATGCTCCTTGTGATGGCATCGAATTATGAAAGATCCAGTTATCTCGGTCTTAATGACTTCATCAGATATATAGACAATATGGAAAAGTTCGAGGTCGACTCGGGCGAGGTAGGTTCCGCATCGAAAAGTGCGGATGTCGTAAGACTCATGACCATCCATAAATCCAAAGGTCTGGAATTCCCCGTGGTTTTCCTTGCGGGAATGGGAAGAGGCTTTAACTTTAAGGATGTGTATAAACCGCTGCTTGCCGATAACATGCTCGGACTGGCCTGCAGATATGCGGACACTGAAAAGCGTTTGAGAATCAGAACGCTCCGTTACAGCGCCGTATCGGATAAGAAGAGAAGAGACGTCATCGCGGAAGAGATGAGGCTTCTCTATGTTGCCATGACCAGACCCAAGGAGAAGCTTATCATGGTCGGCGGTATCAAGGATGCGGAGGACACTCTGGAGGAGTGCTTCGATTTTCCCATGCAGAGACTTCCCTTCGGAAATTTCCAGAGCTCTGACAAGTATCTCGATCTGATACTTCCCGTTATCGGCTGTGAGGAAGTAAAGAATGTGATCGATATCAAAACGGTGAGCGTCGAAAACATAATGGCCGCGGGAAGGAAAGAGGAAGAGAGTCAGGCAGCGGGCGTATCGGAGTTTGCGCTTGCTTCGGGCGGGGATCTTTCAAATGCGGATAAGGAAGTCCTTGATGCGCTCACAGAGAAATTCTCATATGAATATCCATATAAATATCTTGAGAATCTCTATACCAAGACTACGGTATCCGAACTCAAGATGGCCGCCATGGCGGAAAAGGATGAGGGCGCTTACGATCTCATGGAGCACGGCGAGGATGAAACTGCGGTTCCCGTTTTCGCGGGCGGAAGCACGGATCCGATATATGACGATCCTGAAGAAGAGGATTCAGGCAGGAGGTCATCAGCCGGAAACAGACTTGTCATTTCCGGAACCGAACGCGGTAATGCATACCACAGATGCATGCAGCTTCTTTCCTGGGACAGGATACTCGGGCCTGTTATCGGTACCGTTCCTTCATCGTATGATGAATACCTGAATAAGGTGTCCGGTAATGAAGCCGGGGCGAAGGAATCTTTTGAAAAGTTCTGGTCGGAAGAGCTTGCCGCGGGACATATCTCCGAAAAGACCCATGCTGCGGTTGCCGCTTTTAAGATACTTACTTTCTTAAGATCGGAGCTGTCATACAGAATGTGGAGAGCCGAACGCTCAGGTCTTCTGAGAAGAGAGCAGCCTTTTGTTTACGGTATCGATGCCGCAAGGCTTCTCGATCCCGAACATAAAAACACAGGCTCGGATGCACTTGCCGGCGAGATGCTTATGATCCAGGGTATCATCGATGCGTACTATGAGGAAGACGGCAGGATAGTTCTGCTGGATTACAAGACCGATTCCGTTTCATCGATGGAGGAGCTCTGGAAGAGATACGAGACCCAGATGGATTATTACAGGGAAGCGCTCGAAAGCCTCACACACCTTCCCGTGTCCGAAAGAAGGCTTTATTCCTTTAAACTCGGACAGGATAAAGACTACGGGATATAATACAGACCCGGTTCTTACTTTAATTGATAAGAACCGGGCTTTATGTTATATATTATTGAGTAATGCGCGCAAATGAGGGGAAAAAGGAAAGAACGATATTAAGAAGGCTCCTGACATATGTCGGGCGCTTTTTTGTGTGGCTTTTTGTCACGGTCCTGATCCTTATCGGCGGATTGTATGAGATGCTGTATTTTGTGAACAAAGGACCCTCGACCCATGTCAGGGATCTGTTTGTTTCATCTGTGATGGAATCGAGTGCGGGCGGAATACTTGCCGAGATGTATCTGAGTGATGAGGAGATTGCAAGGATCAGGGAAAGAAACCGTACGGTTGAAAGTGATGAGATAACCGATGCGTCCATGGTGACCGTAGCCGCGGCACCCGGCGGCGAAACGGATGTGCAGGGCGGAAGCGAAACGGCCTTGGAAGAAGCCGGGAATGAATGGGGATTTGTATATGACGATCCGGACGGTGACGGAATTGAGATCCACGAGGTCCACGGTGAGACTTATTCCGGAATGATCATGATAGTGTACGATCCTTCGAGGGTGGTCGTATCCGCCATACCGCAGTTCAGCCACGGTTACAGAGGGTGGACTCTTCAGCAGCACGTGGAAAATAACGGAGCCGTTGCCGGGATCAACGGCGGTAAATACGAGGATGAGAGCGGACTCGGAAGCGGAGCGTGGCCAGAGGGAATAGTCATCTCGAGAGGTGAGCTCAGGTGCGGTAGTCCCGGTGCGACATACGGTGTTTACGGATTTAACGAAGATAATATCCTTATCTGCGGAAAGATGAGTGCGGCGTACGCACAGTCCATCGGCATCCGCGATGCCGTTACATTCGGCCCCGCACTTATCGTGAACGGAAAATCCGCACAGTGCTCGGGAGTTGGCGGAGGACTTAATCCGCGTACCGCAATAGGACAGCGCCCCGACGGTGCGGTTCTTTTGCTTGTAATAGAAGGAAGAAAGACTTCATCACTCGGCGCATCGATGGCCGATCTTATAGATGTAATGCTTGAATACGGAGCGGTCAACGCCGCCAATCTCGACGGCGGAATGTCATCATCTATGTTCTATAACGGCGAAAAGATAGTGGACAACTGCACCGTGCGCGATACGAGAAGCATCCCCACCGCATTTATCGTGCTTCCCGCGGATCAGGACGAATGACTGAAAATGAAAACGGCAATAACAAAATGAAGGAAAGAACCACCGGAATAGAATTCAACTATTTCCGGATATTTATGCTGCTCTGGATTCTCGTTCTTCTTCTTGCGATATGGGATTTCAACAGACAGTTTTTTTCTTTTCTGGAAAATACCGAAGCAAAGTACAGGGCATCCCTTCCCGAATCGGTCACGGAAGAGCTTGCCGATACATTCCGTAAATGCGATGTGGATTCCGTATGCGCGCTGATGACCAAAAAGTGCACACTGAATGCATATGAGACCGAAGAAGATCTCAGGGAATATCTTAAGACATTTATCTCGAACGGACGTATAAGCATGGTTTCCGTTGAAGAGGAAACAAGCGACGATCATCAGGTATATTACATCGAATCGGGTGACCTGAGGATTGCAAGGGCCGAATACACAAAGAGACCTGAACGGGGCAGGAAGGATATCCCCGTATGGGATCTTGTTTCACTTGAAGTGTATGCGGAGCCTTCGGTATCGGTAAGCATAACGGCTCCGGAGAATGTAAGGCTGTTCGCTAACGGAAAGGAACTGACCGCAAATACGGGAAGAACGCTGCAGGATCCTCCTTCCGCACAGAGATTTTATGAAGGGTTCACTACACTCCCGGTAATGACCGATGTGAAGCTCGGAGGATTTTATCTGACACCTGAGATCACCGCGGAAAACGAAGACGGAACTCCGGTTCCCGTCATAGCCGATCCGGAAAACGGAATCTACAGTGTAGGATATCCGGAGGATTGCGAAGGCAGGGAAGAGATGGAAGGCATCGCATGCGAAGCTGTATCCGCATATGCCGAATTCATCTCCGGAGATCTTTCCGAAGGAACGCTCAGGCAGTATTTTACGAAGGACAATATATATCTTTACTATATGCAGCATGCGGAACTCAAATGGTTCACCCGCCATCTGAAGTCCGAGATACATTCCGCTGAGGTGCAGGAATTTATAGCATATAATGAAGATGCATTTTATTGTGAGGTTCTGGTCGAACAGCATCTTACGATGCAGTGGGGACCAAGGGAACCCGAGGTCATTATGACGGACGGAAAGTTTTATTTCGTAAGGCAGGATGGCGAATGGAAAGTAGCCGCTATCGAATTCTGATCCGGACTGTAATCGAAAGGAAAAGCTATGGTCATATGTCCCAATTGCGGTGCAAAAAATGAAGAAGGTGAGATCCTCTGCGGTGAATGCGGTGCCAAGCTTAAAGGACCGGTGAGGCAGGTAAGCCCCATTATTCAGGCAGAGTCCGTTAAGCCGGCGCAGCCGGTAGTTCAGGCAGAGCCCGTTAAGCCGGCGCAGCCCGAAATTCAGGCAGAGTCCGTCACACCGGCACAGCCCGAAATTCAGGCAGAGCCTGTTAAGCAAGAGCAGCCTGTTGTTCAGACTGAATCTTTGAAGTATTCTGAAGCTTCCGCCGCGAAATATGAGATTGATGAGCCGGAGCATGCAAAAAGGCGCATGCTTCCCGGAACCCGCATTGCATTTTTGCTGATCGGGGTGGTGATACTTATCAATGTTGCAGGTATCGTTCCAAGGGTGACCTTCGGGCGCACGAACATACCGACAGGCATCACGCTGAAGGATTATTCCGGACTGGTAGAAATATATAACAAAGACGGAACCGAAGTGGAGGTCGGATACGGTGCGGAGATCAGAGACGGCGGAGGAGTAAAGACCGATGAATACGGAGGTGCGACGTTTTCGCTGGGTGAAGACAGGACGCTCAGAATTCTCTCAAACAGTGCGTTCGATGCATACAAGTCAGAGGATGATGAGCTGGAAGATCTGAAGGTTAATCTGAAGCATTGTGCCATGTTCTTTGATATAGACGATCCTTATTACGGGAACGAAACCATGGAACTGGAAGCGGGCGCTTTGACCGTTAGCGTAAGCGAAGCGGCGGGATATATTTTTTACGACGGCAAAGAGAATGCCATTATCTGGGTTATGGACGGAGAGGTCACTATCCGGCTTACCGATACGGGCTCCGGAGAAAGCTTCAAGGAAATCCTGACTCCCGGCGACCGCACATCGTGTACCTTCGGTGAAGGCGGGGTGAACGTGACGACCGAAAGACCGTCTGCGGACGAGCTTCCTACCGCAATGGTCAGGGAAATTGCAAGCAGACCCTATCTGCTCGACAGCGTTTCACCGGATTCCGGATGGGACAGGGATTATCTCATCGAACTGGCGGAGAAATACAGGGTCGAAGAAAATCAGCTTAACTATGGATATCTTCTCCGGCTGTTTACGGAAGATGCAGGCACCGAAGGTGACTGATATCAGCGAAAAACCCGCATTTTGCGGGTTTTTCCTATTTTTCGCAAAATATGGTCTGCCGAGAACAACTTTTGAGTTTATTGTTTGAACCTTATGTGATAAAATCGTTTTCGTAGGTCCCCTTTTGAAGGGGTAAAATGTATCAGGAGGTACAATATGATTAATATTCCCAAGGTTAAAGTAGGAATTGTGGCTGTAAGCCGCGACTGCTTCCCCGAGTCACTTGCAGTTAACCGCCGCAAGGCTCTCGTAGAGGCTTATACCAAGAAATATGATGCAGCTGACATCTATGAGTGTCCCATCTGCATCGTTGAGAGCGAGATCGACATGGTCAATGCTCTCGAGGATATCAAGAAGGCAGGCTGCGAAGCTCTCTGCGTATATCTCGGAAACTTCGGTCCCGAGATCTCCGAGACCCTTCTCGCTAAGCACTTCGAAGGTCCCAAGATGTTCTGCGCAGCTGCTGAGGAGAGCCAGGCTGATCTTCAGGACGGCAGAGGAGATGCTTACTGCGGAATGCTCAATGCAAGCTATAACCTTCACCTCAGAAGCGTAAAGGCTTATATCCCTGAGTATCCTGTCGGCGACGCTGAAGACTGCGCTGACATGATCCACGATTTCCTTCCCATTGCAAATGCAATCTATGGTCTCAATAACCTCAAGATCATAACCTTCGGTCCCAGACCTCATAACTTCCTTGCTTGTAACGCTCACATCCAGCAGCTTTACAACATGGGCGTAGAGATCCAGGAGAATTCTGAGCTCGATCTTTTCGAATCCTTCAACAAGCATGAAGGCGATGCAAGAATCCCCGAGAAGGTTAAGGAAATGGAAGAGGAACTCGGTGCAGGAAACAAGAAGCCTGAGATCCTTGCAAAGCTTGCTCAGTATGAGCTTACTCTCCTTGACTGGGTTGAGGCTAACAGAGGCTACAGAAAATATGTTGCCATCGCAGGAAAGTGCTGGCCTGCATTCCAGACCATGTTCAAGTTCGTTCCCTGCTATGTAAACAGCCGTCTCACCGGAATGGGAATTCCCGTTTCCTGTGAGGTTGATATCTACGG
>JAGCRJ010000329.1 GCA_017964745.1 Lachnospiraceae bacterium | reverse complement strand
CTGTTCCGAAGGTATGATGACTGTCACTTTGCCTGTGATGGAAAGAAGAACGGGATTATGATAAAATCTGCCGGTAAAGAGACCGGACAACATTGTCCATAAATAATTTACGGCATTTCTCGCTTTGTGTCGTGTTAATTTACCGGAGATTTTCATATTCTGCAAACTAATGGAGGTATTCAAAATGGACCAGACCAAGGTCGGACAGTTTTTAAAACAGCTCAGAAAAGAAAAAGGAATTACCCAGGAAGAATTTGCAGAAAAGATCGGCGTTTCCGGAAGGTCCGTATCGAGATGGGAGACAGGCTCAAATATGCCCGATATTTCCCTCCTTGTTGAGATTGCGGACTTCTATGATGTTGATGTTAGGGAAATTATTGAAGGAGTGAAAAAAAGCGAGATGATGAATGAAGAAATAAGAGACACCGCCGAAAAGATGGCGGATTATGCAGGTGCGGAAAAAAGCAGACTGCTCAAATTTGCACAGATCATAGGAATCATCGGTGTAATTGCATTATCGGTTGCAACGATACTGATGTGCGTGAATATAAAGGAGCCCTCGGTCATATCGTTTATACCGGTACTGTTAGCGTTCGTTGCGCTTGTATCGATGATGGTCATGACTCTGTATGTCACGGGCGTTTTGCGAAAGCTGATCAAAAATCAGACGTTTACCATTGCGGTACTGGTGATCATCGCATTTGCGTTCCTTGCGGTGCTTAAATATTTTTTGGGACTTATATTTGTATTATCAATGCTGTTCTTTGATTACTCAAAGCCTATGAATGATGTGGAAGGCCTTGATAAGTATGACAAGCAGTATCTGACAGAAGAGTTTTCCGGGGATATGACGTCACACTTTTTCCTTTTCCCGGATGATCTGAGTAACACCGAGGATGCCGATTTCAGGTATGAGTACAAGGTCGGGCTTCTTGATACCGATGCTTCTTTCTTCCTGACAGCCACATACTCCGATGAAGCATTCGAAGCGGAAGTGGAGAGAATATCCGGAATAACATGTACTGTGAATGACGGAAATGAGGATCATACACAGGCGGTCATATACGATGAGGATATGTATCGTTATCCCGCATATATAGCGATAGACGGGTATTGCCACACATACGAATATGCGCTGATAGATGAAGCAAATAGCAGAGTGATCTACGTGCTCACGAGCTATCCGGATCCCGAGCATCTGAAAGAGTACAGTGATTTCCTGAAAAAAGACCCTAAAGCGTATGATCTCGGAAATACATCAACATTGGACAGATTCTGCATCTATTCAGTCAAAATGATCGATTTTGACGGATATGTCGAATACGACGATTAAAGAAAAAGAGTCACGGGGACAGTTCCCGTGACTCTATTAAATAGTCTTAAAACAAGCTATTTAGGATAAGAAATAATAAAGAGTTTAAAACTATTGATACAAATCCCAGTACCAATGAAAAATATGCCGATGCTGTTTCATTAAACTGTTTATATGAAAACTGCCCGATGACAATTCCAATGAAAGCCAATATCATTGCTAAAACATTTACTATTCGATGCTTCAGCAATAAAAAGATTCCGGTTACCGGTGTTCCGTAAGGAGCTATACAATATATCAGGAATGTCAAAGGCGGAATCAAAGATAATATGGTTATTGTCAAGGCTGCATGGTTTGTTTTTCTCATTTAGAGTTTGTGGTATTCGGGAAGGCGGTTTTCGTAGATGCAGTAGTATTTGAAACCGGCTTCTTCGAGCACACCCGGAACCTTATCAAAGTGGTCGGCGATGTTCTCGGGCTTGTGAGCATCGGAGCCTACGGTAACGATCTCTCCGCCGAGTTCACGGTAGCGCTTGAGAGCAGCCATGCAGGGATGGAATTCCTTCATTCCCTTGCTCATTGCCTTGGTGTTGATCTCGATTCCTTTTTCGTTTTCGATAAGATATCTGAAGATCTCGTCAATGATATCAGCGTATTCGGCGTAGTTATATTCGCGGATTCCGCTAGGCATGTACCTTATGATGTAATCGAGATGGCCGAGTACGTCAAAGTTGTGGAATTTCTTTATATTCTCAAGATATTCGGTGAAATACTGCCTGAGTACTTCCTTCTCATCCCTTCCTTCAAAGAACTGTCTGTAGTAAGGGTCTTTGCCGTCGACAAGGTGGAGGGAACCGATTATGAAATCATATTCATGGTCTCGGCAGAAGATGAGGTTTTCTTTTACACAGCTTTTCTGAAGACCGACCTCCACACCGAATTCGATGCGGATCTTATCCCTGTATTTCTCACGCAGGCCGAGAAGTTCATACAGATATGAGTCTGCATTGAGCATAAATGCGTTCTCGTCACAGTATTCGGTTTCTCCCTCGGGAGATTTTGCGTAATTGAAATCCTGGTGCTCAGTAAAGGTGATGGTATCCAGACCGAGCTCAATGGCCCTCTCGATCATAGACTCCATTGACGCCTCTGAGTCACCTGAATGGTGAGAGTGCATATGGCAATCACAAATAATGGACATTTTCTTTCCTCCAAACACCAGTCATGAGTAAATGTGCTGATATTTTACCATCTATATTGTACAATTACATACCTTTTTAATAAATCGTTCAGATGGTATAATCGATATGCTGTCCTATTGAATGTGGATTAACCTGATAATATCCATACGAAGGGGAAAAAGGGCAGTATCTTTTTCCAAAAAAATTGTTAGGGAGGGTATCCATGGAAGAGAAAAAAGAATTAGAAAAGGCTGTTGAGGAAGAGGTTGTCGCAACCGAGGAAGTTAAGGCGGTTGAGGCTGTTGACGAAGAGAAAGAGAACGATGAATTCGTTAACGTCAACAAGGAAGAGCTGAAGAAGAAGCTGAACGAAGCTTATACCGAACTCGGCTCCAAGTTCTACAAGGAAGTCTGTGCACCTACATCCGGCAGACCCAGAGAACTTCCCAGACCTTCGCTTTTCAACGATTCTGTAGGCAGGATCAAGAACATCAAGGAAAAGATGGACAAGATCATCTCTGCAGAGCTTGCAGCTAAGGGACTTAAGGCTTGCCCCGATTGTGAGAACGAAGTTGTTCTTGCATCTAAATTCTGTAATATGTGCGGATACAAGTTCCCTTCCAAGCCCGATGAAAAGAAGATGAGACCCACCGCTGTGCCCAGATGCAAGCAGTGCGGTGCAAATCTCGAGCCCGATTCCGTTTTCTGCCCTGATTGCGGAAAGAGACAGTAAGGTTCATACCGGCTTTTCGGTTATGTAAACCGATAACAAACGTTATCTCCAAACGCTGATTTTTTGCGGTTTTTCACTTGAATTTAAAGTGTGAAACTTGTAAAATGATTTTCGTTGGCTGATAAAAATTTGACAAAGTTTTTTGTCAGTTAAAATAACAAATTTCTAGGAGGAATTGTTCAATGGCAGTAAAAGTTGCAATCAATGGTTTTGGCCGTATCGGTCGTCTTGCTTTCAGACAGATGTTTGGTGCTGAGGGATTCGAGATCGTAGCTATCAACGATCTTACCTCTCCCGAGATGCTCGCTCATCTTCTTAAGTATGACTCAACACAGGGAAAGTATGCATTAGCAGATAAGGTTTCTTTCGACGAGAACAGCATCACCGTAGACGGAAAGAAGATCACCATCTATGCTGAAGCTAAGGCTGCAGACCTTCCTTGGGGACAGCTCGGAGTAGACGTTGTACTTGAGTGCACCGGTTTCTACACCAGCAAGGATAAGGCTCAGGCTCACATCGATGCAGGTGCTAAGCACGTTATCATTTCCGCTCCTGCAGGAAACGATCTTCCTACTATCGTATACAACGTTAACCACCAGTCACTTACCGCTGAGGACAAGATCATCTCTGCAGCATCCTGCACCACCAACTGCCTTGCACCTATGGCAAAGGCTCTTAACGATCTTGCTACCATCAAGTCCGGCATCATGTGCACCATCCACGCTTACACCGGTGATCAGATGACCCTCGACGGACCTCAGAGAAAGGGCGACAAGAGACGTTCACGTGCAGCAGCTTGCAACATCGTTCCCAACTCTACCGGCGCTGCAAAGGCTATCGGCCTTGTTATCCCTGAGCTCAACGGAAAGCTCATCGGCGCTGCTCAGCGTGTTCCTACCCCTACCGGATCAACCACCATCCTTACCGCTGTTGTTGAAGGCAATGTAACCAAGGAGCAGATCAACGACGCTATGAAGGCTGCTTCAAACGAGAGCTTCGGATACAACACCGATGAGATCGTTTCCAGCGATATCGTTGGAATGACCTACGGATCACTCTTCGATGCTACTCAGACCATGGTTCTTCCTCTTGACAACGGAACCACCCAGGTTCAGGTTGTTTCATGGTATGACAACGAGAATTCATACACCAGCCAGATGGTTCGTACCATCAAGCACTTCGGAAGCCTTCTTAAGTAATCCGGAATAAATGTAAATATGTACTGAGGGCCCGGTCCGGCAAGGGCCGGGCCTTTTTTATCAACAAATTAACAAGGAGATTAGATCATGGCATTAAACAAGAAATCAGTTGATGATTTTAATGCAAAAGGAAGAAGAGTACTCGTAAGATGCGATTTCAACGTTCCTCTCAAGAGCGGAGAGATCACCGACGAGACTCGTATCGTAGCAGCTCTTCCTACCATCAAGAAGCTTATTAATGACGGTGGCAAGGTCATTCTTTGCTCACACCTCGGCAAGGTTAAGGAAGGACCCAACGAGAAGGAATCTCTTGCACCCGTTGCAAAGGCTCTTTCCGAGAAGCTCGGCAAGGAAGTTAAGTTTATTTCCGATTATACCGTTACCGGCGAAGCTACCACCGCAGCTGTTAACGCTATGAACGAAGGTGATGTTATCCTTCTTCAGAATACCCGTTTCCGTATGGAAGAAGAGACCAAGCCCGAGAAGGCAGGCGAGGCTTTCGCTAAGGAACTTGCTGATCTTTGCGATGACTATGTATGCGATGCATTCGGATCATCTCACAGAGCACACGCTTCGGTTTCCGTAGTTACCAAGTATGTCCGCGAAAAGGGCGGCAACTGCGCAGTAGGATATCTCATGCAGAAGGAGATCGACTTCCTCGGAAATGCTGTTGAGAATCCCGTTCGTCCTTTCGTAGCAATCCTCGGCGGAGCTAAGGTTGCTGACAAGCTCAACGTTATCAATAACCTCCTCGAGAAGTGCGATACCCTCATCATCGGCGGCGGAATGGCATACACCTTCCTTAAGGCTAAGGGATATGAGGTTGGTAAGTCCCTTCTTGACGAGACCAAGATCGATTACTGCAAGGAAATGATCGAGAAGGCTGAGAAGAACGGCAAGCAGCTTCTTCTTCCCGTTGACACCGTTCTCATCGATGCATTCCCCGATCCTATCGACAAGGCTGACATCGCTACCGAAGTTGTAAAGGCTGATGCCATTCCTGCAGATAAGGAAGGCGCTGATATCGGACCCGAGACCGCAGCTCTTTATGCTGAGGCTGTTAAGTCCGCTAAGACCGTTGTTTGGAACGGACCTATGGGCGTATTTGAGAATCCCGTTCTTGCAGCAGGTACCAAGGCAGTAGCTAAGGCTCTCGCTGAGACCGATGCTACCACCATCATCGGCGGCTGTGATTCCGCAGCAGATGTTAACCAGCTTGGATTCGCTGATAAGATGAGCCACATTT
>JAGCRJ010000328.1 GCA_017964745.1 Lachnospiraceae bacterium | reverse complement strand
TCTGAACAGGGCATATGTTGAATTCTATTTTGATGCAAGGCCTTCAAAGGCAGTCAATGTCTATAAGAAGAAATTTGACAACAATGTCAAGATGATAGGCAAGCTTATTGAGATCGGTGTCGAGAGCGGAGAGTTTGTCTGCGACGATCCCGTTACCGCAGCGTTCAACATCGTATATCTCATTGAGGGACTTAAAGCTACTTCCGCAACACTGGGAGTATCACCCGATTCCTTTGACAGACAGATCCTCTACATCTTACAGTCACTCGGAGTCGATGCATGAACTTAACGTAAATGTAATAGTAAAGGGGCTTCAGAAGGGGTGATCACTTTTTCTGAGGCCTTTTTTAAGAAAGAAGGGCAGATAAATGAGCGTCAGAAGAGTCTATGTAGAAAAGAAAAAACCTTATGCGGTGCAGGCAAAGCACTTAAGGCACGATGTCAGGAATTTCCTCGGCATTAAGATCGATGACATAAGAATGTTCATCAGATACGATTCCGAGAATATCTCCGATGAGACATTTGAGACCGCATGTAAGACTGTTTTTTCGGAGCCTCCCGTTGATGATATCTATCAGGAGACTCTTCCTCTTCCCGAAGGTACGAAAGTATTTTCCGTTGAGTTCCTTCCCGGACAGTTCGACCAGAGAGCGGACTCCGCAGTTCAGTGCATCAAGTTCCTTAATGAGAACGAAGATCCCATCATCCAGACCGCTGTTGCATATGCTGTTATCGGCGATATTACCGATGATGAGTTTGCGCGTATCAAGGGATATCTCATCAACCCCGTCGATTCCAGGGAAGCCGGAATGGACAAACCTGACACACTTGTCGTAAATTATCCCGAGCCCGAAGATGTCAAAACCTTTGACGGTTTTGCGGACAGCCCCGAGGCAGAGCTTAAGAAGCTCTACGATTCTCTCGGACTTGCAATGACCTTCAAGGATTTCCTTCATATTCAGAATTACTTCAGAAACGAAGAGCACCGTGATCCCACCGTTACCGAGATCAGGGTTCTCGATACATACTGGTCCGATCACTGCCGCCACACCACTTTCTCCACCGAGCTTACCGGAGTTAAGTTTGATGAGGGCGCATACAAGGCAGCTTTCGAGAAGTCCTTTGAGGAGTACATGAACACCAGAAAGGATCTCTTCGCAGACCGTCCCGACAAGTTCTCATGCCTTATGGATCTCGGAACCATCGCAGCAAAGCGTCTCAGGAAAGAGGGCAAGCTCGATGACGAGGAGAAGTCCGATGAGATCAATGCATGCTCCATCGTTGTTCCCGTTCAGATCGAAAAGGACGGAAAAACCGAGACCGAAGAGTGGCTCGTATTCTTCAAGAACGAGACTCATAACCATCCCACCGAGATCGAGCCTTTCGGAGGCGCGGCTACCTGTCTCGGCGGAGCTATCAGAGATCCCCTTTCCGGAAGAGGATATGTATACCAGGCAATGCGTGTGACCGGTGCGGCCGATCCCACAAAGCCCGTATCGGAGACACTTCCCGGAAAGCTTCCCCAGAAGAAACTTGTAAGAACCGCAGCAAGCGGATATTCATCATACGGTAACCAGATCGGTCTTGCTACCGGATATGTCAAGGAAGTATATCATCCCGATTACGTTGCAAAGCGTATGGAGATAGGTGCCGTTATGGGTGCCGCTCCCAGAAAGAACGTCATCAGGGAAAATTCCGATCCCGGAGATATTATCATCCTTCTCGGCGGAAGGACCGGACGTGACGGAATCGGCGGAGCTACCGGATCATCTAAGGCACACAATGTAAAGTCCATCGATACCTGCGGTGCCGAGGTTCAGAAGGGTAATGCTCCCACCGAAAGAAAGATCCAGAGACTTTTCAGACGTCCCGAGGTCACTAAGCTCATCAAGAAGTGTAACGACTTCGGCGCAGGCGGTGTCAGCGTTGCTATCGGTGAGCTTGCAGACGGACTTATCGTAAATATGGATAAGGTTCCCAAGAAGTATGCGGGACTTGACGGAACAGAGCTTGCGATCTCCGAATCCCAGGAGAGAATGGCTGTTGTCGTAGCACCGGGGGATGTACAGGAATTCCTTAAGTATGCCGGTGAAGAGAACCTTGAAGCTGTCGAGGTTGCGGTAGTTACCGAAGAGCCCAGACTCCGCCTTCAGTGGAGGGGCAAGGATGTCGTCAACATCGCAAGAGCATTCCTTGATACCAACGGAGCTCACCAGGAAACTCAGGTAGAGGTTGAATCTCCTTCGGCAGATTCCTACCTGGATAAGTATGCTCTCGATACCGTTGCTGAGGATGTTAAGAACAAGGATTACGGTAAGGCACTTACCGATACGCTTTCCGATCTTAACGAGTGCTCACAGAAGGGCCTTGTCGAGATGTTCGACTCATCGATCGGTGCAGGCAGTGTTGTAATGCCTTACGGCGGAAAGTATCAGCTTACGGAAGAGCAGGCCATGATCGCAAAGCTTCCCGTTCTTGAGGGTAAGACCGATACCGTCACCATGATGAGCTACGGCTTCGATCCTTATCTTTCAAGCTGGTCACCTTACCACGGTGCCATTTATGCCGTTACCGAGTCTCTTGCACGTATCGCTGCAAACGGCGGTGATGTAAGCAAGGTAAGACTTACCTTCCAGGAATATTTCAGACGTATGGATGAGAGACCGACCCGCTGGAGCCAGCCTTTCGCGGCACTTCTCGGATCGTTCGATGCACAGATAGGATACGGACTTCCTTCGATCGGCGGTAAGGACTCCATGTCCGGAACCTTCGGTGACATCGATGTTCCTCCCACGCTCGTTTCATTTGCTGTTGATATCTCAAGCCTTAAGACCGTTATCACTCCCGAGCTTAAAGCGGAAGGCAACAAGCTTGTTCTCTTCTCCATTGAGAAGGATGCCGACAAGAAGCCCGTATACGATCAGGTTCTTAAGCTCTATGATTCCGTTTACAAGCTCATCTGCGACAAGGCTGTCGTCAGCGCATATGCCCTTGACTCCAAGGGTCTTGCTGCAGCTGTTGCCAAGATGGGAATGGGCTGCGGTCTCGGTGCAAAGATCGATGACAGCGTAGCTCCGGAGAAGGTATTCGGAAACGGTCTCGGAAATATCGTTGCCGAAGTTCCCGCAGATAAGCTTGCACAGGTACTCGCAGCTGCGGGCACGGAGACAGTCGGCGAAGTCATCGCATCGGGATTCGAATATGCCGGAAGCAAAGTATCTTACGATGATATCAGGAAGGCATGGACCGGAACCCTTGAGAGCGTATTCCATTCTGTATCCACCGATGATAAAGCAAAGGTCGATATTCCCGAATACAAGGCTCCCGAAGTTTATGTATGCAAGAACAAGGTAGCCAAGCCCACCGTATTCATCCCCGTATTCCCCGGAACCAACTGCGAATACGATTCAGCGAAGGCTTTCGAAAGAGCAGGTGCAAATGCGGATGTACGCGTATTCAGAAATCTCACCGCAGAGGATATCAGGGAGTCGGTCGCAGAGTTTAAGAAGGCAATCTCACAGGCTCAGATGATCATGTTCCCCGGAGGATTCTCCGCAGGTGATGAGCCCGACGGTTCGGCCAAGTTCTTTGCTACCGCTTTCAGGAACGCATCCATCAAGGAAGCTGTCGAAGAGATGCTGGATAAGAGGGACGGACTTGTCCTCGGTATCTGTAACGGATTCCAGGCGATCATCAAGCTCGGACTTGTACCGAGCGGTAAGATCACGGGACAGACCGCAGATTCGCCCACTCTTACCTTCAACACCATCGGCAGACATATCTCCAAGATGGCTTATATCAAGGTAGTATCCGACAAGAGCCCCTGGCTGCAGGAAGCAAAG
>JAGCRJ010000033.1 GCA_017964745.1 Lachnospiraceae bacterium | reverse complement strand
GAACACCGTCGATACGGAATCTGACACGAACCTGACGCTCGAGCGCCTCGATATGGATATCGGAGGTTCTCTGACGTACGGCCTTTTCGATCATCTCCTTTACGATCTTAACGATGGGCGAATTTGCAACGTCTTCATCGTGCTGAGAAGTATCTTCGTCGGAAACAAGTCCCTTTTCCTTAGCAAACTTCTCAAGGTCTTCGGTATTGGACTTCTGACCGAAATATTTATCGAGTGTCTCAACGATTCCCGACATGGTAGCCACATAGGGCTGGACCTCGAGGTTCGTGAGCATTGCTATATCTTCCTGGGCATCGAAATCAAGAGGATCCGATACTGCGACCATGAGGATATTGGGGTTATTTTCGTCAAATCCGAAAGGAATTTCTTTCTTTTTGTTCAGGATGTCATAGCTGACCAGCTTAAGAACATTTTCGGGGATGTTTACATCCTTGATCCTGACATAGGGCAGATCCATCTGTCTTGAAAGAACTTTTGCGATCTCTTCCTCGGAAACAAGGCCGCTTTCCATAAGGTATTCACCAAGTTTCTGACCCTTGGCTTTGGATTCTGTAAGCGCTTCTTCCAGTTTCTCTTCGGTAAGAAAACCGTCTTCTACGAGAGCTTCTCCAAGTCTGACTCTTTTAAAATTTCTAGCCATAAAAAAGTTTCCTTTCAAATATTTGGGGTACAACATGAGGATTATACCACCGATTCGAAAAAAAACATACTATTTAGGCAAAAATATACAATAAAAAGTGTGCATTTATCAGAAAAATGTGATATTATAACGAAGTATGAGTGAGGGGGAGAAAAAAATTCTGAAATTTTCTCCACTTTGTCATTTTTTTGCATTCTATTATTTCATTCGGAGGTCATTTACAAATGGCAAGAAAAACGTACACATCCACCTACGGAACTTCAATGAGAAGACTGATGGGTAACCAGAAGGTCAAGGATCTGAAGCTCGAGATCGATGACAGCGATTCCGACAGAATCCTGATCAACGGAAAGGCATTTGTAATGCAGCAGGGTTCCAGCTCCGAGAGCTGTGAAACCTTTGAATTTGCGTCCACCGATGTCAGGGACGTAAGACGTGAAGAATACCAGGGCTCGGAAGCTCTCGTCATCGAAGCTACCGTTGAGACCATGTATGGTAAGAAGACATCAAGGATCATCCTTCCCAATGTCAAGAACTCCAACGAAGCATATGATACCCTGATGACCTTCAAGCAGAAGAACGACCTTGCAAAGGCTAACAGAACCGGCAGGGGAACTTCAAACGGCGCAAGACTCATCTCCAACGGATCACGCCCCGTTCCTCCTTCCGCTGCAACTCTTGCCAACTCCAACGGCGTTCGTCCCGCACCCGAACCCACGGCTCCCACTCCCGTTGCGGTCCCCGTTCCTTCACCCGCACCATCACCCGTGCCCGTTGCTCCTTCGAATGAAAATGTATATAATCCCGGTTCCAGATCAGTTCAGCCTTCACCTTCTGTTGCTATGAACGAAGCTCTCAGAGGCGATGCAGCATATGAATCAGATCCCACAATTGTCAGAAAGCCTCTTCACGGTTCCGCTGAAGAAGCTGCCATGACCCAGGCGGAAGCTTCACCTGCTGTCAATCCCGGCAGTGCTAAGATCCCTACCGTTAATGCGGCTCCTTCCGCATCAGGTAACGGCTCGGCGATACTGCCTCATGTTAATCCTTCAAATGCACTTCAGACTTCTCCTGCAGGTTCGGCTATTCTTTCACACAATCCGGCTGCAGCTCCTGCTCCCGCACCTGCTCCTGCTCCTGCGGCAGCTCCCGCTGCTCCCCAGAAGCCCGCTATCGACACAGCATCCTTCGAAGACAAGCTCAAGAAGATCGAAGTTATGCATGAGATGGGCGTCATGAGCGATGACGATTACAAGAGCAAGAAACTTGAGCTCATCTGTAAGGAAAAGGGTCTCGACAAGTTCTACGAGAAGATCCAAAAGGTCATCATCTCCAAGGGAAGCGGTCTTCTTACAGACGAAGATTACAACAAGCAGGTTCGCAATATTGTCGATCCCTGCTTTGATGCCGGCATTGCCGATCTTGATGATTTCAGAGAGAATCTCAAGATGATCCCCGTTATCAAGATGAGCGGTCTCATCTCCGAGTCGGAATGCGATAAGCTTACCGATGCTCTTATTGACGGAACCGGATACGATGATTCCGACAATAATGACAAGTTCATCCTTAACCTCAAGAAGCAGGCTATGCTCAAGGATGCAGAGATCATTTCCGAGACTGATTACAATAACGAGATCAACAGACTTAAGCTTGCTCTCAATCCCAAGTCCACCGACGATCGCGATGCTCTCAAGGCAAAGCTCGGCAGATGGCCCGCTATGGTTGAAGCAGGAGTCATCACTTCCGATGATTTCGAAGCAAAGCGTACCAGACTCATTTCCGATCTCGACGCTATCGATGCAGGAAACGCCGATACCCTTAAGTCCAAGATCAAGAAGCTCATGCTCCTCAAGGAGTGCGAGTGGCTTTCAGAGAGCGAACTTACCGGCAAGAAGGCCGAGATCGTCGCTTCTATTTCCGCCAATACCGACGAAGTCAACAGAATGGCTCTTCACAGGGTTGCTGTTGACGGCGGTCTTGAGACTCAGGAAGAATATGATGCAGCCAAGGCTCAGATCGTTGCAGACATCACCTCTCCCGTTAACGGAGATATGGATCTGTTCAAGAAGAAGATCGAGCTCCTTACCAAGATCCACGATGCTGCCATCATTTCCGACGGCGAATTTGCTGACTTCAAGTCCAAGCTCCTTGACCTGTAATATCTTAAACTCAGTTTGTTTGGCATGCGATAAGACATGAACAAATACGATATAAGCAAACTCTGCTTAAGGTGCATGAAGATCAGCGATGAGCCCGATATATGCCCTTTCTGCGGTCACGAGAAGATCGGAGAAAAGACTTGGTCCAAGGCGCTGACCCCCGGCACCATATTGAACAATAAAATACTCATCGGTAATATCCTGGGTAAGGGCGGATACGGTATCACTTACATCGGATTCGATCTCCTGCTTGAGTACCGCGTCGCGATCAAGGAATTCTTCCCCGAAGATCTCGTCGACAGAGCTGAAGACGGACATACTCTCGTCGTTCTAGATGAAGTCAATTCAGACAGCTACGATGAAGAAACCCAGGCTTACCTGCGTGAAGCAAGAATCCTTGCTGAATATTCCAAAAATCCCGGTGTAGTTTCCATCAAAGACCTGTTTTATGAGAATAATACAGGTTATATTGTGATGGAATATCTCGAGAACGGTAACCTCTTTAAGTTCGTTGACGGACACGGCGGATGGCTCTCATCCGACAAAGCTCTCAACCTTATCGAGCCCGTTATCGACATTCTCGGAGATCTCCATCAGTCGGGTCTTATACACCGCGATGTCTCACCCGACAATATCATGATCGACAAGGACGGTTCCGTTAAGCTCATCGACTTCGGCGGATCAAGAAAAGCCGGTGCGAAAGCCAAGCAGGAATTCCTCGGAAAGTGGGGATTCGCTCCTCCCGAGCAGATGTTCTCCCGCGTTTCCGAACAGGGTCCCTGGACGGATATCTACGGAATCTGTGCCACACTCTACTATCTCGTGACCGGTGATATTCCCCAGTCCGCGATCGAGCGTGAAGAAAACGATCTGATCACTCCGATCAACAGTTATAATATCGACCTCGATCCCGGAATCGGCGAAGCGATCATGAAGGGCCTTTCCATGAGACCCGAGGATCGTCAGCAGTCGATCGACGAACTCTATTTCGATATCTACGGTTTCAAGCGTGCCACCAAGCAGACTCATGCTCAGGAAGCCGTTGCGGAGCGCAGGGTTATCGTTATGGACCATGACGGAAGGGTCTGGTTCGGTTCATATCCCATGAACGAGCTTCCTCCCGAGAAGATCACCAGCGATATCGAGTGTGCCGAATATGACGAGAATAATACCGCTGTCGTCAACGAAGAACGGTATTACCGCCTTCCCATGTACAGGGATTCAAAGAGCCGTGATTCATCCGGTTTCCTCAGCAAGTTCAATCTCAAGCATTCGAGAGTCAAGGACGGATATAAGTATTTCAAATACAATGCCATCCCCTGGAGAGTCGTTAACGATTCAAAGGGCCGCACCACTCTCATAAGCGAATACATACTTGATTATCTTCCTTTCAACGGAACATCTTATCTTCGTATGTCCGACAAGGATATAGTCAAGATCAAAACCGAAGTATATTGGGGTTCTTCCAAGCTCAGGGCATGGCTGAATTCCGTATTCATCAATATGGCATTCTCGGCTCAGGAGAAGATCAAGCTTCACTATACCAAGATCTCCACTCCCACCTCTGCCCTTGATGACAGATATACCAACGATAAGGTCTACATTCCTTCACTGAATGAGCTTTATTACGGCTTTGACAGATCCAAGGATTCGATCGACCGTTCGAAGAAGAATCCGGATAATGTTTACTGCAAGGCGCCAGTATCGCAGTACACCGCTTCTCTTCCCAGAGATCCGGACTTTGTTCCCTGCTTCGGTCTCCGTTCAAGAGGTGAATTCTCGGGCGATAAGTCCTATATCGCAAGTGAGGATGCATACGGACAGCTTATCGGACGTGACGGTCCCCAGAACTGGATGCTCAACAAGCGCTGCGGAATACGACCTGTTATATGCGTCAGCAGCGATTCCATAAAACGAATTTCTTAATGAGGTTGTTTTAATTACATGTCCACTTACGCAATAAGTGATCTTCACGGTCATTTCAGTACGTACAAAAAGCTCCTCGAGAAGCTTAAATTCTCAGAGGATGACTTTCTGTACGTTGTAGGTGATGTCATAGACAGGGGCCGTGACGGAATCAAGATCATTCAGGATATCATGAGCAGGAAGAATATGGAGCTTTTCCTGGGCAATCATGAACTGATGATGATCGATGCCATAGATTTCATGAGAAAAAACGAAAAATACGGCATCCTGAAAAAATCGGATCTCGGTGAAGCATTCACTCCCGTAGACCTCTGGTTCCATCCCGCCAACGGCGGCAAGACCACTTATAACCAATTTGAAAAGCTCGATCGCAAGGAACAGGACAAGATCATGTCCTACCTTAAGAGTCTCAAGCTCATCAAAAGAGTTCATATCGGCGATACCGATTACCACATCTCCCACTCCTATTCCGTAGGATATAAGTTCGGAACCGAACTACTCTACAAGGACGCTCTTATCGATGCGGAATCCGTAGTCTGGGATTCGCTTCTAGACGACAGACCTCCCATAGACATGCTTGAGTACGACTGGTTTGCATATCCCGAGGATACCTACATTGTGGGTCACGTATTCACACAGCGTCTCGGATGCATGGATGAAAAGGGCCGCGGGCAGATCTGCAAAATAAAAAGACGCGGCGGCATCAAGGTTATCGATATCGACTGCGGCATGGCCCTCAACACAAAATCAAGCCGCATCGGCTGCTACCAGCTCGATACCGGCAAAGAGATCTATGTAACTTATAAGTAAATCAAAACCTCTGACCGAAGGGTCAGAGGTTTTTTAATGAAACAGGGGGACGGGTCTGCTATTTACAAGAATCATGTAAACAACAGAACTGTCCCCATGTTTCACGCCTACAGCGTATTGCTCAGGGATTATATTCGAGCCTTATCTCATGCTCTCCCGTTTCGATATCCGCTATCGTAAGGAGCGCGCCGGCATACTCCGATGTTTCAACCCTCACTCCGTCCACATATGCTTTAAATCCGTCAGAGTAAGGTATTGTAAACACAAGATCGTTTCTTGATCCGTCAGTCACCGTGATATGACCTGTGATGACACTGCTTCCCACGGAATCGGTGATAAATCTTCCGGCTGCGATCTCTTCGTAAACTTCCCCGAGTTTATCCATATCAAGCGAATACAGATAGGCTTTTCTGTCCTCTCCGTAATCATATATCTCAAGAACAAAACGTTCTGCTTCATAATAGTTCCCGAGATATATATTGGATGCCCTCTGATAACCGTTAAACTGTGAAATACCGTGTTCATTAAGAACAACGCTGATATTATCCGTACGGTTCTTGTTATCGTAATCAAGCTCCGATTCACTCAAAAGCTCGAAATTAAGATAAAGATTCCTTCCGATCGGTGCATCAAATTCAATGACCTTGAGCGGCATCGGAGTGATCACGTAATCTCCTTCAGAATCGTTTACCTGAACACCGTCGATAACTCTTTCGCTTTCCGTATGATCGATAGCCTCATACACGCTTACCTGCCTTCCGAGTACCGAGCTGATGAAGCTGTCCTGGTTGGCAAAAGGATCCGTTCCGAAGGCAGTGGTATCTTCACAGGCAAGATAACCCAGTCCAAGTGAGTAAGGATTATGATAAAGGCTTGAAAAGCCGTTTGAATATACAAAATCATATCCGAATTCGGGCTTGGTGAAATACAGCTCATAATCGATACCGAGCAGCATGTCTGTGACTATGTTCGATCCCCTGTCGCAAGCCTTGTAATGATACTGGAGAATGCCGAGGTTCATATAATGACCGAGCATATCGGAATTATATGAGGATGAGAAATAATCCATGCCGTTAAAGGAAAGAAGCATCGGATCGTTGGAGGTTATCTCGATATCCTTGTTTATCCTGCTCAGAGAAATACCTTCGGTCTGTGATGATGCTGCATGATTCTTGGCATATACGATCATATCCTCGGTCATATCAATGAGCTCAACATAGGAAGATCTAGTCGAATTCGGATACTCCGGATAGACGGCGGAAGTGATCATATAACCGTTGAAGACAAGCAGGCCCGCTATAACAACCGATGCCGCTGCGGTTACAGGCATTTTAACCTTGAGCGAATCGACAGCCTTAGAAGCAAGAACTATCATAAAGAACACAAAAAGGAATGCGAATCTGTGGGGATATGCCACGGGATCCCTGAACATATGCCATATGCGGTACAGTGGCCTGAAAAGGAAACTGAATACAAATATGGCTATGATCATGCAGCCGCATACAGTGTTCAGCCTGTTTTTTCTTCCTTTTACGAGACCGAATATGCCGAGTGCAAAGACTATGACCGTAAAATATATTGCGGGCGCCCCCTCACTGTAGAGCGAACCGAAATGTCCGCATATGAACTGTTTGAACAGATCTATGACTGAGGTAACGATAAACGAGCCGTTCGAATATACGCCCGCATCCGCACTCTTACCCTGCGAAAGCTCTTTCAGTACGGGGATGAGCAGGGGTGATGCCAGAAGCGCTCCGAATATCGAATAGAAAAAGAAATTAAGGAACCTGATCCCCATATCCTTAAAGTCCGGCTTATCCGTGGCATTTTCGCTCAGGATAAAGAGCGAATACAGGATCAGGAATATACAGACCATGTATGCGGAATAATAGTGGAAATAAATGGAAAGAGCCAGAGCTACTGAATAAGCACACCCTCTCTTTGCAACGGTATTCATCTCAAAATTGGACTCGATGATGCTCCTTGCCTCTTCGTTTGTCCTCATACCGAACCTCAGGGAAGGATTGATGGGGGCCTTGCTCTTCTCGGGAGCGGTCTTAAGGAGCTTTTCAAGGAATATGCATATGATGGGAAGCATATACATAGTATCGAGATACATGGGAAGCAGGAAGAACGTCACCGCAGCGGAGCTTAGCGCATAGCAGAGACTCAGGACAACCGAAGTGATGCCGCTCTTTACCTGTCTGTAGGTCATATACAGTGAAAAGGAAGCTGCGATCATTCCGCATTTAAGAACATCCATAAGCCATATGGCATCGGGAAGCCTGCGGACATCGAAAAGCAGCGCAAGAAGTGAAAAAGGTGATGCAAGGTAATAAGCAAACATCCCGATATATGGAGTTCCGAGAGACCCCATAAATGTATAAATGAACGATCCGCCGTCCGATAATACGGATTTAAGAGACGAATAAAACGAAACAAACTGCTCCAGCATATCGAAGACAAGGAGCGTTCTTTCCGATCCCGGATAAATACCTGACAACGCAAAAATCACGGCTGCAAATAGTGTAGCCGTGATAAATGAGATAACTGAATTCAGAACATATTTCTTCATCTGTGCTTTTTCCTTACCGCAATCATAAATACTCCCGTAATAACGAGAAGTCCGAATACTATCCATCTGATCAGACCTCTGGTAACAAGCCAGTGTCTGAATGAATTATCCGTTTTAACAGCTGCGGGTCCTCCCGAAGCAGCCCTTAATGTGACCTCGGATGTGACGATATCGGAATCGGAAAGCACCGCACCTGTAGAATAAAGCGCAAAGGGGCTGAGGTGGTAGGTTGTAAATCTCGCAAATTCCTTACCGTTCGTACTGACAACGGTCACGGGAATATCCTCAAGCTGTCCGTTCCTGTCAACCGTAAGAACAACAAGCTTATCGCCGGAAAGCTCTTCGGGAATCGGAATCGCTATCTCGAGTCCCTGATTTCCGAGTTTATCTATCGATATCCCGGAAGCATCCTTTAAAGTGATATCGTATATCACCCTCTCTCCGAGGGAATAATTCGAAAGAAATCCGGATGCACGCTCCAAAGCCCTGTCCATGACAGCGGATTCCGAGGCCTCACGTACAGTCATCTCATAAG
>JAGCRJ010000327.1 GCA_017964745.1 Lachnospiraceae bacterium | reverse complement strand
TGGTTTCTGAAGAATACCGGAGCTATGGTCTCAACCGCACCGAGTCTGTGGTGATCGATTATCTCCAGGATGGATGCGGATTCAATCCCTGTAACCGCCTGGCTTTTCTCATTATGGTCCATGAGAATGACCTGCTTGCGCTTTGCACCGAGGAAATTTCTGCGCGAGATCATACCCACGTATTCTCCCTTCTCATCAAGAACGGGGAAATATCTGTGATGGGCCTGAGCCATTACGGGTCTTATATCATCAACATAGTCGGTCATTCTGAAGGTGATCAGATCCTGGGATTTCATAAAATAACTTACCGGAATGGACTGGTCCATAAGTCTCGAAACAAGGAACGCATCATACTTGGTCACTATGATACGCACTCCCATATCGGATGCACGGTTCCTCACTTCATCATCCGGTCTTGTTCCGGAACAGCTTATAAGACATCCGGCTCCGGCTTCGAGACATTCTGCAGCATCCTCTCCTCCGTCAGGCAGTATGACAATATCACCTTTTGAGACACCTGCGGAGCCGTTTCCGGCAACCATCACCTTGCCGCCTTCCACTGTACCTTCAATATCACCTGCAACCAGCGTTCCTTCCAGGGTCTCAACGATATTGGAATATGGGGTGTGAGAATCCGCAAGTATTCCGAGGTCCTCTGTATCCATATATGAATCAACAATATCACCCAGAGTGATAAGCCCCTTGAGAGTCCTGCCCTCCGTAATGCACAGCGTAACAACGTTGGCGTCGTGCATTGCCTTCCACGCATTCTTAAGAGACATATCGGATGCGGCGCCGGGAAGCTTCCTCATATCCATATCCATTACCTGGATCCTGATATCCTTGACGTACTCGGGAGGCTTTATCCCGAATCTGGAAAGAACAAATTTGGTCTCATCATTAAGATGTCCGCATCTTACCGCACGGTAATCTCCGCCGGTCAGCCTGTTCTTAAGATCCGCGTATCCGATAGCCGATGCGATCGCATCCGTATCGGGATTCTTATGTCCGATGACATATACGGGACGAGTCTGATCAACCTGCATAATCCACCTCTATCTTTCAATAAATGAAGGGATGGGACCAAAGAACGAATAAGGCATATCCCCCTCTGCCTTTCTTACAAAAATCCTCATGAGTACGGCACCGGGTTCGCACCCGTATATCTTAAGGATGTTCTTTCCTTTCTTTCCGGAAAGCTTAACGGAGCCTTTCTTTTCCTGCATGAGTGCAACCATGCACCATTCGGGATCGCTGTGATTTCCCGCCCTGTAGGTTTCGGATACGGGTCTTACCTTTACTGTATCACCGCCGTTCAAACTGACGGCAAGTGATGAATAGGTATCCCTCATGATGGGACCGCCGGGTGCCTGTGAGAGAGTGATCTCATATTCCCCGTCCTCGGGAAGATATAAGCTGTAATCCGCAGAAGGCATATCGGCCGGATCACGGTTTTCGAAGTCTGCGGGATATACTCTCATACCGCTCTCATATTTTCCGTAAGGAGCATAGACCTTGAAGTCACATTCCTTTCCGGCACTTATCATATCATAATCTGCGGCTTCTATCGCACACTCAAGGCTGACTCCTCCGAACGGCGCCATGATATCAACCGGAAGAACGGGCACGTAATGAATTGCTGTGCTTTCCTCATCGGTAAAGTCTCTTGCAACAACCTTTACAAACGCCTTGCATCTATCGGAAATGATTGTGACGATGCCTGTGATATTTTCCTTTCCGGATGCAGCCTTATGAAGAAGTTCCTTATCAGCGGATACAATTATGCGTGCGATACTTGCTTCGGGCCCTTCACTGCATAGGCTTCCTTCGTCAGCAGCACCCTTAAGCTTGCCTTCGCTTACGGAGAGTTTTATCCATTCGGAATCCGTCTCCGCTTTCCAGCCGCAGTCATCCTTGCAGCAGTTCTCGACGATGATCTCACCCGTGCTTCCGGGGATCAGAAGATCCGTCATCAGAAGTTCTTTCTTTGTCCAGTCAAGGCCCATGGTAAAGGAAGGCATGCCGTTAACACTGACGCAGACTCTGTCACGATCGTACGGCTTTACATACGCTCTTACCGGAACCATATGCTCTTCCTCATTCCAGTGTATGAAACCGATATGCTCGGAGAGCATGATCCCGTTCCACTTTCCGTCACCGAGAGCGTTGTACTCCTTCGTAAGCTTCTCATCAAGTTCAATGCACTGTCTTATGCCCTCTGCATAGTAGTTGGCGGAAGGACATCCTCTCTTTGCAAGGAGCATGTTCTTACCGCTGTAAAGCTGCATGGTCAGTACGTTCATCGATGCCTTTGCGGGGAAATATACGAGCTGGTAGAAAGCATCGAAGCTGTCCTTACCCGCAAACTTTTCATAAAGTGAATCCGCAGCGGCATTTACCCTTCCGGCCTTTGCAAGAAGCTTTGCGCTCTCCCTGAAGATAACGGGACTGAATGTATCCGGTCCGATACTCTCGGGACGTCTTACCGAATTGATACGTGAATAATCATCGAGAAGACTTGCAACCTCCGCAACCGTCTCAGCATCCTCTGCAGCAAACTGCTTTCCGGCCCAGTACTTGGGATATGATGCGGGATCATCCGACCATCTGTCATAGTCATATGCAAGATCCATAAAGTAGTTCAGAGGAAACTCAACCGGCTTGATGTCTCCGACATTTACGATCCACAGATCCCTTACGCCGCATTCCCAGGCCTGACCCATCTGCTCAGCGATCCTGGGGATGTATGTGCTGTTCACCCATTCATAGGAGATCGGAGCACCGTGATAATCAAGGTGGTAATACATTCCGAATCCGCCCTTGTGGTCACGGTCGCATGCGGGAGGAAGAAGTCTCATATTTCCGAAGTTATCATCGGAAAGGAGTATGATCGTTCCGTCGAGTCCGTCCCATGCCCTGAGTCCTTCATTCTCCTCATCGCCATAATAGAAATCCTCGACCTCTTTATATACGGCAAATACCTTGGCAACCTCGGATTCCCTGTCACCGTAAACTTCCTTTAGAAGGCCTTTCTGTGTGGTGATGACATCCTTGAGGTAATTGATATTGTCAAGGACCGTACACTCCCTCCCGAGCATTTCGGAATCAGCTTCGCCTCTCATTCCGACGGTGACGATATTTTCAAAGGGAGCATTTCTCTTAAGTCCGTCTCTCCAGAATTCGATGAGTCCTTCCCTGTTACGGTTGAAATTCCAGTCATTGCCGTACTTGGAACCCGGACCCTTTACATGTGAGAATTCCTCTCCATGCCTCATACAGGGTTCATGATGGGAAGTTCCCATAACAACACCGTATTCATCGGCAAGTGCGGCACTCTCAATTCCGGGACCGTCCTCCGAAAAGCATGAGGACCACATCGCGGGCCAGAGATAATTACCATGCATCCTGAGGAGCACTTCAAATACATGGTCGTACATCTTCGCGTTGAATCCGCCGAAAAGATTATTCGTCCATGTTCCGTACGAAGGCCACTCATCATTTATAAAGAAGCCCCTGTATCTAACCGAAGGTTCTTTGCTGACAAATGTGTCATTTTCTGTAACGATGATTTCATTTTTCCGGGCAGGCTTTACATCGGCAAACCACACCCAGGGACTCACGCCCATAAGTTCCGATATATGAAAGAGTCCGTAGATGGTTCCTCTCTTATCGCTTCCTGCGATCACGATGACCTTCTTGCCGTTCACATCAAGCGGAGCAAAAAGAAAAACTTCCCTTTTGCCCTTAACGCCTGAAAGGTCGATGAGTCCTGCCTTTTCGAAGCATTCAACTATCGCCGACTTTCCTATGCATCCGGCGTAGATACCGCCGTCGGTGATATCCGCATCGGTAAATGCTCCGTTCTTTATTACAGGCTTTTCGGAAGTTCCGAAGACAAGCTCCATATCTCCCGATACTTTTCCCGCAACCCTTATCACTCCCGGCCAGTCATTACCGTCCAGGATGAGAAGGGATCTTTCGTTCAATGTAAAGTCCATAAAACACTCCTAAAAATTTTTATCTTTCCGAGGGTTCAAAATGAGGCATGACATTCAGCTTGTGCAGATTGAGCACATGCATCCTGTCGATCTTAGCCTTGATGTTTTCATCCTCGCATATTCCGGTCGCAATGTACTTATCGAGTACCGCGTAGGTAAAGCCCACCTTGTCTTCATCACTCATTCCGCTCAGGCCGTCGGAAGGAGTCTTATGAACAAGATTTGAAGGAAGTCCGAGATAGTCACCGATCTGAAGAACCTCCTCCACGGTGAATCCCGCAAGTATGGACATATCTCCCGCAGCATCGCCATACTTGGTGCTGTATCCGATATAATCCTCAGACTTATTGCAGGTGTTGATGACTCTTCCGCCCTCTTCAAGTCCCTGGGCTACCGCATAAAGGGTTGTCATCCTGATCCTGGGAGGGATGTTGATCCCGACATCCTTGGTGATCGCAGAGCCCGCATCCTCAAGGCTCTTCTTAAGTGCCTTGGTAGCTTCACCGATGTTCACGGTAAAATTCCTGATGCCCAGGAAATCCACAACAGCCTGTGAATCGCTGATATCGGGCTGGACGCCGTCCGGCATCATGACTCCGACAACTCTTTCCTTTCCGAGTGCTCTCGCAAGAAGAGCCGCGGTTATGCACGAATCCTTTCCGCCTGATATTCCGAGAACGGCACTGCAGCCTTTTCCGTTCTTATCAAAAAAGTCGCGCACGTATTCACAGATCTCATCTACGGTTTTTTCAACATTTGTAAGCATATGCAACTCCTTATTCGTGCTTCATTCTCCAGTCGATACAACGCTGCAGATACTCGACATAAGCGGGATTCTTGCACATTCCCTTTCCTTCGCTGTCGGATATCTTGGCAACATCCTGACCGTTACATTCGGTTGTCTTCATTACTATATTGAGTGCGGGTACATCGGTATCGTTCGCAACATATGTTCCGATTCCGAATGCAACCTTCGCTCTTCCGTCAAAATACTTATAGATGTTGTGAGCCTTCTCAAAATCAAGCGAGTCTGAGAACAGAAGTGTCTTGGTCTTAGGGTCGATGCCAAGCTCTTCGTAATGCTTAATCATCTTGTCTCCCCACTTCATGGGATCACCGCTGTCCTGTCTTACACCGGAGAAAAGAGTCGCATAGGTGAGCTGGAAATCCTTGAGGAAACAATCCGTGGTGATCGCATCGGTAAGAGCAGTTCCGTTGAGAACTCCGTATTCCTTAACCCACGCATCGAGAGCGTACCAGTTGGAATAAGCGGGGTTGTGCTTATGATTGCCCTGGCCAACGCACATGATCCACTCATGAGCCATTGTTCCGACGGGCTTTAATCCGAATTTCTTCGCAAGGAAAACATTGGAGGTTCCCACAAAAAGAGAACCGTCGAGCTTAGCCTTGGCAAGCTCTGATACCGCAAGCTCCTGAGCCTCTGCGGAAAGTCTTCTTCTGATACCGAATTCCGAGAAAGGTCCGATCTTCCAGGTACCGTCCTCAAGCTTTTTTATCTTATCTGCAAGGCGTTCCCTGAAGCTTTCAAGCAGCTTTTCATAATCGTATCCCATACGAAAATAAACGCCGTTAACGATGGCAAGCGTGGGAATCTCATACATGGAGGTATTGAGCCATGTGCCCTTTGTCTCGATGGTAAGTCCGCAAGGATCCTTGGTTCCGATCTCAAAATCTTCGAATCTGGGATGCCAGAGTCTGAGGAAATCAACGTATGAACGTCTGAACCAGGTGATCTTTCCGAGATACTCAAGTTCTTCCTCGGTGAATTTAAGATCGCAGTAAAGTTTGATCTGACGCTTTATCTCCTCGACCATTTCGGGAGTAAAACGCACATCGGTGTTTCTGCATCTGAATGTCCAAGTGGTTGTATAACTGGGGAACTGATGGTAGATAGCCTGACCCATCGAAAACTTGTACAGGTCTGTTTCAAGAAGACTGTTTATGATCTGTTCCATGGTCAATCCTTCCTTTCATACAGATGATGCTCTTTGATATATTCATATGTTCCTTTGGGAACCAAATCTTTATACTTATCGGGATTGCTTCTGATGAGCGTTGACGAGATAACCTTCCCCCTGAATGAGGTTATGATGATCTTCGCTGCGTACTTTTCTTCGAGGTCTTTCTTTTTCTCAAGGATAAGTCCGATATCATCCTCACCCCTGGGAGTGACGGTAAGGATTATCTCTCCCAGCAACTTCTCGAATTCGTACCACTTTTCTATCTCAAAAAGTATATCACTACCGCAGAGAAAATAATAATCTCCGTCTGCGTATTTTTCGTCTGTTTCGAGATCTTCCGCCTTGAGCTGCGCTATGGTATCTACCGAATAGCTCGGGGTGTCCTTACCGGTTTCGATGCGGGATATGACTATGGGAAGATCAAGGTCACCCACGCCTGCTTCCAGCATTCCGATACGGTCTTCTGAGGAGGTTATCCTTATCCCCTTTTTTTCTTTCATATAAGGATGCCCGGACGGAATAATGACAATCCTGTCCGGGCATATCTCTTCATATACATTTTCAAGCAACTCAACGTGGCCCATGTGAATGGGATCGAATGTGCCACCGAATATTGCTGTTTTAGGTCTGCCTGCTATCTCCAAGGTTCCTCACCCTTACCCGTTACATGAATCTGGCAGCTCTCCATAGCCAGAAGGGCATTGTCATGACTCTGCGGTGTGACTCCCGCGCTGCAGGATGCATCGACACCAATCGGCATATCGGGGCAGAAAGCCTTTATGAGAAGCGCATTGCTTATTACACAGATATCGGTGCAGAGGCCGAAAAGCTCTGCGGAATCAATCTTTCCTTCTTTGACCAGACCTGCGGCATACTCTCCGAGTGCCTTGCTTCCGAAGGTCTCCTTATCAATAACCCTGGCATCCGGGCAAAGGCTCTGAAGCTTGGACGAGATCTCCCAGCCCTCGTTTCCCTTTATACAATGAGGCACGGGAAGATTCTTTCCTTCCTCGGTCTGCATATAGTCATCGCCGTGGGTATCCCTGGTGAAAACAATGATATCACCGGCGTCACGGGCCTTTTCAATCTTCTCAGCGCAGCGGTCTACGATCTTAACAGCCTCGGCTGAGCCAAGTGCTCCGTCTATGAAATCCTTCTGCATATCAACAACTACGATAAGTTTAGCCATGACCTACCTCCAACTTACGTAATTATACTATGAAATGCACTTTTTCAACAGACATTCACAGCCTTCGAGGATCTGTTTATATACGCCCGAAAAATCCCCGGTGTACCAGGGATCGTCGATATCCTCGGGATGGTCGGTAAAATCCATCATCAGGTGAACCTTCCCCTCGGGATCTCCGCCCAGAATGCGGTTCATATAGCCCAGATTCAGGTTCTCCATGCCTATGATGTAATCATACTTATCATAATCACCGCGGGTCATCTGCCTGGCCCTCTTGAGGCTGAGGCCAAGTTCATTTCCGGGGACTCCTATTCCGTGGCGGGCAAGTTCGGCCTTTGCGGGCGGATATACGCCGTTTCCTATCTCCTCTGTGCTGGTCGCCGCAGAAGCTATCTCAAATTCCGAAGACAGCCCGCTCTTTTCGACCAGATCCTTCATAATAAACTCAGCCATTGGGGATCTACAAATATTCCCCCAACACACGAAAAGCACTCGTTTCATGATTAATTCTCCGTTCGTAATGCCGAAAAATGCCGTATTTTACCGCATTTTGCCGACTATATTTTTGTGAATCTTCTTGATTCAGAAATGTAACTTTTTTCTAAGTTTGTCTGATGAAGATACTTTCTGAGTCGAATTCATATTCAACACTCAACTAATAAATCCGATTTATTATGCCGGCGCTCCGAACAATACAAAGTAAATGATCATTGAAAGCAGATCTATTATCACGATCGTGCCGATAATTATCCCTGCGATCTTAAGA
>JAGCRJ010000326.1 GCA_017964745.1 Lachnospiraceae bacterium | reverse complement strand
CCTGCCGACTGGGGAGACGAAGTGGAGACCACAGATGCCCTGATCGAAGCGGGAAACGGAACCACGGCCGTGGACGACAAGCCCTACACAGATGAATGGGGCAGCCATTACAGTGCATACAGCCCTATCCGCAATTCCTCAGGAAAGATCGTGGGAATCGTGGGCGTAGACTTCAGTGCCGACTGGTACAACTCCCAGGTTACCGATCATATCCGTATGGTCATCTTCTTAAGCGTGGGACTCCTTGTACTGAGTATCCTTGCCATCCTGCTCCTCACTTCAAGGATCAAGAAGCGCTTCGTCATGCTCAATGACAAGCTCAGCGATATAGCTGACGGATCCGGCGACCTTACCAAGAAGATAGAGATAAAGTCGGGCGACGAGCTCGAAGTCATCTCCGACAATATGAACGTATTCATAGACCAGATCAGGGATATCGTCTCGGGAGTAAAAAACAATGTTTCCGAGTCCGTATCCGCATCCGGAGAACTTGCGGAGATAGCGGACCGTGCAACCGATACGATGAACAGCCTCTCCGATGCGATCTCGGGAGTATCCTCGGGCGCACTCCGGCAGGAAGAGGATGTAAATACGGCTTCCGACAATGTCCGCACGATAGTGGGCAAGCTTTCGGAAATGACACAGACCGTAAACACCGCTGAGGAATGCACCGAGAACATGACCAGGTATTCCAACCTCGTTTCGGGAACCTTTGACGAGCTCATCGCTTCCATCAAGGAATCCATGGAAGAGCTGGAACAGGTTACAAAGGAAATGAGCGGCGTAGGCAACTGCGTTGAGGAAGTCACAAGTGCCGCGGATGCAATCAATGCGATAGCAAACCAGACCAATCTCCTCTCACTCAACGCTTCGATCGAAGCTGCAAGAGCGGGTGAAGCGGGAAGAGGATTTGCGGTCGTTGCCGACGAGATCGGTAAGCTTGCGGAACAGTCCAACGAATCATCCGCATCGATCAAGAGCATCATGGATCAGCTAAAGACCCAGACCGACAAGACCATAAAGCTCGTCACACAGCTTAATGACGCAATGGCAAAACAGGAAGAAACCAGCACAAGCTCCAAGGAATCTCTTTCCACCCTGTTTGATAACATCGACCGCACAAAGGAAAACTTCGACATCATCAGAAACAACGTGGACGGAATAAGCGATGCCTGCGATATGCTGAACGGAACGATTGGATCTCTGTCCTCCATATCCGCAGAGAATGCAAACTCCGCCGAAGTTACCGCAAATGCATGCAATGAGATCTCCGGAATAATAGATAATGTTTCGGCGAAAGCAGATGCGATAAAGAGCCACTCCGACGATCTCGGAAGCATGGTAGGAAAGTACAGAGTATAAAAAGCCTGCAGTGTTACAAAAAAGCCTGTCCGGAAAAACCGGACAGGCTTTTAAAATCCAATTTATACAGTATCAGTTTCCGCTCGGGGTTCCGCAGTCGGGGCAGAACTTGGAGGTGATGCCTGATTTGCCGCAATTAGGGCAGTTCCATGCAGCCACGACGGGTGAGCCGCCGGATACTACATTTCCGAATCCCTGGCCTACCTGTGCGGATGTTCCCATGATGGGATTAAGGGCATCCTTGGTCATGTTGATGACACCGCCCATGGCTCCCAGAGTAACTCCGAGTCCGGCAACATCGCCGATTGCACTTCCTCCGCCATTTCCGCTTCCGCCACCGGTGATACCGTTCTTCATGGCCTCTAAGCCGACCTCCCTTGCAGTCTCCTGCTGGTAGGTATAGCCCTTCATCTTCATCTCAACAGCTTCAGCCTCGGCCTGCATCTTGTATGCATCCGCTTCTGCCTGAGCCTTTATCCTGAGCGCCTCTGCTTCTCCCTGAGCATTTACCATCTTCATCTGGGCTTCGGTACTTGCTTCGACAAGCTTTCTGTCCCTTGCAGCCTCGGCTTCGGCTTTCCTTACTTCCTCGTCGCGTACCTTCAGGGTCTTGTCCGCAAACTGCTGTCTGAGTCTTACGAAGTTGGGATCGTCATCCGGAGTGGTGATGCTTGTGACGTAGAACTCGGGCATATAGAGTCCGTATTCGGTCAGTGTCTCATTGATGTCGATACGGAGTGCCTCGGACAATCCGCCGAGATATGAATCTATCTCAAGGATATTGATGTTCTGATCCTTGATGAATCTTGCGATGTCGGACTTGACCTTGTTGGAAACGAGGGCCTTGAACTTGCCGGTTCCGTATGAAAGACCGCCTTCATCGGCTCCGCTCACTATCTCACTCTGAAGAAGTCCCTCGGTAGTTCCGACCATCTTTACGATGAGCTTGCGTGAATCGATGACCTGAAGGTTGAAGCTTCCGCTGGCACCTATCTCGATATGAAGTCCCGATGCGGGATCGAAGAGGCGGACCTTGCTGTCGGTTCCCCACTTGATGCCCATCTGGACAGCCATGTTGATGAAATAGACCTCGGCATGGAAGATATTCTCTCCGCCCGTGCCCTTGGCTATGAGATCCTTAACGAGGGGAAGGTTGTAGGTCTGGAGAGTATGTCTGCCCGCAGTGAACAGATCCAGTGCCCTTCCGTCCTTGAAAAAGAGTGCTTCCTGGGATTCATGGACGATCAGCTGGGTTCCGAAATTGAAGTCCTCTTTCGGATGCTTGTGCACGAATACCTCATTACTGCCTTCGTATTTCAGTACGCTAATGAGTTCCATATCATTGTTTCCTTTCCGCCAGAACGGCAATGACTGCTACAACTGCGACAGGGATACCGACGGAGAGCTTGACCGCGGTTCCGGGCGCCATATGAAAACCATAGGCCATTATCATATACAGGATCAACGGGACCGATAAAAGGAAGGACAGTATCTCGACTATGATCGAAAGTACGCCTTCGAGATATATGACAAAGGAAAGAAGTGCCGCACCCGCCACAAATATCAGGATGCAAAGGGGAATGTTCAGTCCGGCCTTCTCATGTAAAAAGAAACCGAGTATCGCGGGGATTATCATTCCGACTATGACCGCATAGGGAATCCTTTTCTTCCGCTGGATCTTAACGCCTTCCTCGCACCTGGGAATGAGGAGCTCGGTATCCTTATAGCCCTTTACCTTTTCAAACTCGGATAAAGCCCTTATATAGTTTTCCTTTTCCAGATAGGATTTGCCCGAAGCGTAGGTTTTCGCTCTCTTCGCTTCTTCCTGTCCGGCATTGCAGAGCTTTAAAAGATCCGAAGCAATGCTGTCGGAAAACCTCAGGCAGTCCGCCTCGGCGCTTTTGTAAAGGATGAGTGCCTGACCCGCCTGTGCGGTATCCGCACCGTCCGCAAGCATCTCCTTAGCTTTATTTATCTTCTCGATAATACGTGAATAATCTTTGTAATTTGGAATGATATCTGCAAGGGACCATCTGTTCCCGCAGTTTTCGCACACGCAGGCACCCAGCATATAATCATTAGCCAGGTCTCCTCCGCAGATCTTACATTTCATAGAAACAGGTTTTACGCTCTGTTCAGACATTTACCTCTCCATAAGAAACACACCTTATATATTTTATCATTTGGGGGCATGTTCACACAACAAAAAACCTGCCCGCAGTAACGCGGGCAGGTTCAGAATCTCATTGCACTTTCAGATTACTTGAAAGGATTCTCGGTAGGATAAGGAAGCGACTTAGGCTGGTTATATCCGAGAGCATCTACACCGAGATACTTGAAGATCTCGTAGAGAGCCTTTCCGTTGTGTGCGAATGTAACAGCGCCGTGATGAGGGAAGTTGTTCTCGATCAGCACGTGGCGGTAGAAACGTCCCATCTCGGGGATAGCGAATACACCGATTCCGCCGAAGGACTGGGTAGCAACGGGAAGAACCTCACCCTCTGCAACATAAGCCTTAAGCTTGTTGTCGGAGGTGGACTGGAGTCTGAAGAAGGTGATGTCGCCGGGAGCGATGTCGCCCTCGAGGGTTCCGTTGGTAACCTCTACGGGAAGTGCTCTTGCCATGATCTTCTGATACTTCATCTCGTAGTTGGAGCAAAGCTTCTTGGTGCAGATATTTCCGCAGTGGAAGCCCATGAAGGTATCGGTAAGATCGTAATTGAACTTGCCCTTGATGGACTCATTGTACATATCCTTGGGCACGGAGTTGTTGATGTCAAGAAGAGTAACGATATCATTTGAAACGATCTGTCCGAGGAACTCGGAGAGACATCCGTAGATATCAACCTCACAGGAAACAGGGATTCCCATTCCGGTAAGACGGCTGTTTACATAGCAGGGAACGAACTTGAACATGGTCTGGAATGCAGGCCAGCACTTTCCTGCGATGGCAACATACTTTCTGTAGCCTCTGTTAGCCTCAACCCAGTCAAGGAGAGTAAGCTCGTACTGAGCAAGCTTCTCAAGGATCTCGGGCTTCTTGTTTCCAGCGCCGAGCTCTTCTTCCATTTCCTTAACCTTAGCAGGGATTCTCTCGTCTCCCTCATGCTTCTGGAAGCTCTCGAAAAGATCGAGCTCAGAATTCTCCTGGATCTCTACGCCCATGTTGTAAAGCTGCTGGATAGGAGCGTTACAAGCAAGGAAGTTGTGAGGTCTGGGACCGAAGGATATGATCTTAAGGTTATTAAGAGCATAAACTGCATTAGCGATAGGAAGGAAATCGTGGATCATGTCAGCGCAATCTTCAGCGTCACCGACAGGATACTCAGGGATATAAGCCTTTACGCTTCTGAGATGGAGATTGTAGCTTGCATTGAGCATTCCGCAGTATGCATCTCCTCTGCCATCCTGAAGGTCAGCCTGGCTCTCTTCAGCAGCTGCACAGAACATCTTGGGGCCATCGAAATGCTTAGCGAGAAGAGTCTCAGAAATCTCAGGACCGAAGTTTCCAAGATATACACAAAGAGCTTCACATCCGGCCTTCTTGATATCCTCAAGAGCGTTGACCATGTCGATCTCACTCTCAACGATACAGATGGGACACTCATAGATGTCAGCTGCATCATTCTTCTTGGTATAAGCCTCTACGAGAGCCTTGCGGCGGTTAACTGCAAGTGACTCAGGGAAGCAGTCGCGGCTTACTGCCACGATTCCGACTTTTACTTTGGGAATATTGATCATATTGTACCTCCTGCACATTTTGTCCCTCCATTTGGGGACCTACGAAAACGATTTTATCACATCCCCGGAAAACAATAAACTCAAAAGTTGATTACTTCGGACCAAAATTTGCGAAAACCCGGTTGCCGCCCATATTCATTGTTCCCATCAGCTGCGGATCGATATCTGAGGCATCAATCTGGGCGGAAGTATCCTGTTTTCTGCCCTCATCCGTCGAAGGGATCGTGCCGTCAAGCTGGCCTGTGACGCTCTCCGCCCTGAGCTTTATCACTTCATAAAGGATATCAGAGGCGACAGTATATTCGTCATATGTATAAAAAGCCGTGGGGTCGCTTTCCACCAGTGAATCGATATTGCTCCTT
>JAGCRJ010000005.1 GCA_017964745.1 Lachnospiraceae bacterium | reverse complement strand
GAGATTGCGGAGGTAACTTCATCCGAAAGATTCCGTGAGCTTGAACAAACACTGCTCAATCTCAGGACGGGTATGGATGTAAACGACATCTTTGTCGGCGTCATTAACCTCGGAGAACTCAGCGAGTTCTCTATGGAAGGTATTATGAACGGAAGCTGGGCTCCGATCTATTACATTATGGATACTTATCCGATGGAAGAGCAGCGCTTTTCTCTCGGCGACAGAAGTCCCATCACTCCCGACTACATCGAAGGTGCCAGCATATCATACGCAAGCGGTATTCCTTATGACGGATATTTCGTCAATGAAGGTAATTACGGATATAACATCACCGCGGTTTATCCCATAGTAAAGAATGGAAAGACGATCGCATTTGTCGGTGTCGAGACTCCCATGCGTACGCTTGAGTCCGATCTTAACAGATACATTTTCATCGTCCTGGTCATTGTATGTATCATTTCCGTTATCCTCTTTATACTTACTGCAGTGATCCTTGTAAATGCACTTATCAAGCCCATAAAGCTCATATCTCATGAAGCCGCTTACTTTGTTGAGAATGAAAATGAGATATCACAGGAACTCAAAAAGGTTCGCAACCGTGACGAGATTCAGGTGCTTGCTGAGAGCGTTCTCGCAATGGAGATCGGTATCAACGAATACATTGCAAACCTCACCAAGATAACGGCCGAGAAGGAGAGGATCGGAGCGGAGCTTAATGTCGCAACACAGATACAGGCAGACATGCTTCCCAGGATCTTCCCGGCATTCCCGGAAAGAACGGAGTTCGATCTTTATGCTTCCATGAGTCCCGCGAAGGAAGTCGGCGGTGACTTCTATGACTTCTTCCTTATCGATGACGATCATATCGGTCTTGTCATGGCAGATGTCTCCGGTAAGGGAGTTCCCGCAGCTCTGTTCATGGTCATTGCAAAGACCCTTATCAAGAACAGGGCTCAGATGGGCGGTTCGCCTGCGGAGGTTCTTGCATATGCCAACGACCAGCTCGGAGAAGGCAATGAGGCGGAACTTTTCGTAACCGTATGGTTCGCCATCATCCAGATCTCAACCGGTAAGGGATTTGCCGCAAATGCAGGTCATGAGCATCCCGCGATCCGCAGAAAGGACGGCAGGTTTGAACTGGTCAAGTACCGCCATTCACCCGCGGTCGCAACTATTCCCGGAATCAAGTTCAAGGAACATGAATTCCGGCTTAATCCCGGAGACAGCCTCTATGTTTACACCGACGGTGTTACCGAAGCAACAAGAGCCGATGATGTGCTCTTCGGTGTCGACAGAATGCTCGAAGCACTTAACAAGAATCCCGATGCGGATCCCAAGACGATGCTCGACAATGTACGTTCCGACATCGATCTGTTCGTAGGAGAAGCGCCTCAGTTCGACGATATCACAATGCTCGGATTCAAGTACCTCGGATCCGGAAAGGAGTAAGATATGCGGGAATTAAACATTGAAGCATTGGTTGAAAATCTCGATCAGGTCCTTGCATTTGTTGACGAAGAGATCGATAAACTCGAATGCTCGGTCAAGATTCATACGCAGATAGATGTAGCGGTAGAAGAGCTTTTCGTAAACATCGCTCACTATGCGTATAAGCCGGATACCGGTCCCGCTACCGTACGTGTCGAGGTTGAAAAAGATCCTCCCGCTATATCGATAACATTCATCGATCACGGTATCCCTTACGATCCTCTTGCAAAGGACGATCCCGATATAACCCTTTCGGCGGAAGACCGTGAGATCGGAGGACTCGGAATATTTATGGTCAAAAAGAGCATGGACAGCATCGAGTACGAATACAAGGACGGACAGAACATCCTTCACATCCGTAAGCTGATCTGATAATAAAGAAAAAACAGGGGGACGCATCCCCCTGTTTTCTGTTTAAAAGAAGCTCCAGTGGCTGAGCCAGTATCCCGGCATTACGACAAGTATGAAGAACATCCAGCTTACAAGTGTAAAGACCCTGATGAAGTCCTTGCCCTTTCCGGGATATTCCCTTACGTAGATCCTGTAATTGATGACGGATGCAAGCGAACCTATCAGTGATACAAGTCCCGCAGTGTCCGCTCCGTAGATCAGTCCGGCGAAATTATCCGAGAAGGGATACAGCACTATCGATGCGGGTACATTGGATATTACCTGGCTAAGGAGTATCACGGAAATGTATTCCCTTCCTGTCACCGTTTTCGCGAGGAAGCTTTCTATCCCGGGATTTGCCGTGATCGAAGATGAGAATACGAAGAAGCAAAAGAACGTTACAAGCAGTACATAGTCTACGCTCTTTAACAGCTTTCTGTTTACGATAAGAACAGCGATGAGAACGATACCGACAGCGATCGGCCATAGCTGCGTTCTTGATACGATGACCAGAAGTATCATCACAAACAGGATCTGATATGTGATGCGTCTTATCCTGTTTTCTTTTTTCCAGGGAACGAGATCGAGCCTGAATTCTATCTTTCTTCCTTTTTCATTTCTGAAACAAACGAGTACGAATACGATGAGAAGTACCGCACTGCCTGCGCAGAGAGGGGACATATGGAAGATGAACCTTCCCGCGCTTACTCCCGACTTATTGAACAGGAAAAGGTTCTGCGGGCTTCCGAAGGGCATGAGGAGCGATCCGCGGATTGCTGCGATGTTCTCCATGGAGATGATCGGAAGAATGCATTCTTCTCTTTTAACACTTCTGAAAAGAAGGATGGTGAGAGGGACGAAGATGATGAGCGATACGTCATTGGTCACGAACATCGAAGTGAAGAACACTCCGAATATGAGAAAGAGCGAGAGAGTCGCCATCGTGGAAAATCTCGAGCTGAGCTTTAAAAGAGGCTGGAACAGATCTTCCTGCTTGAAGCCTTCGAGGACCGTGAGCATCATGAAGAGTATTCCGAGAGTGTGCCAGTCAATTGCCTTGATGAGGTCTTTGGAGGGCGGTGTTATGAAGAGCGAAATGACCGCCGCAAGGAGCGACACGGGCAACATAGGGTCTTTTTTTATGAGAAGCAGTAATTTTTTCATAGGTGAAATTGTATCACAGTTTCCTTTATTATCAATCGGAAAATCGGCAGTTTTTAGCCGTATAAAACCTTGCCATATAGTTTTCAAAACTATATAATGATAGGCATGAGTGAAGAAAAATTTACGGAAACAGTTGAAAGAGCGATAGATCATCTCAGGACCATCAATACGATATCCCCCGATGAACTTCCCGCCATGGAATTATATATGGATCAGCTTACGACATTTATGGACCGCAAGCTGACAAGTCTTGTAAGGAAACCCTCAAGGGATAAGGTCCTTACCAAGACCATGATCAACAATTATGCGAAGAACCATCTGATCCATCCGCCCGTTAAAAAGAAGTATTCGAGAGAGCATATGCTCGAGCTTCTCTTTATCTTTTATTTCAAATCTTTCCTTTCGATAAGCGACATACAGACGCTCCTGTCACCGCTTTCGGATGACACGATGGGAGACGATTACTCCGTCTCAAAGCTCTATGCCGAGATGATACATGCAGGTAAGGGTGCGAGAGGAAAGCTTAAGAAGGATCTTGACGAGAAGGTCGAGAAGATCGAAAGATCCTTTGACGATGCTCCCGATGACAAGAGGGAATATCTCAAGAAGTTCGCTTTCATCTGCCAGCTTGGCTATGACATCTATCTGAAGAAGACGATCATCGAGCATATGATAGATGATATGGCGGAGGAGCAGTTCCTCAGTGAGGATCCCGACGAAAGATAAAGCAGGGAACGGCTTTCGCCGTTTCACATATGAAGACACATAATGAAAGAGGATGCGCAATGCATCCTCTTTTTTGTGAACGAAGAAATCGTCCTTGTGTTTACTTATTGAATTTCTGATTTACGAAGAACTGCCTGAGTGTCTTGAGCAGGTCCTGTTTTCCGATGGTCTTGAGAAGGTATCCCGCAGGCTTTAATGACATGACCTTGAGGATGCTCTCCTTATCGTTCTTGCCCGTAAGGAACATGACGGGAATTCCGGATATCTCGGGATCCGATTTCATCATTTCGTAGATCTTGGGGCCGTTGGTTACCGGCATGTCATAATCGAGAAGAACAAGATCCGTTTCGTTATTGGAAAGGAACATAACGGCCTGCATGGCCGAAGTTACGATCGAGACATTGTAATCGTTCTTGAGCCATTCCCGGATTATCTTGAGATATGTCGCATCATCGTCTACCACGAGGATGGTCTTCTTCTGGCTGAAATCCGCGGATGTATATTTATTCATATCCTCGACCAGCCTGTTCATGTCGAGAGGGCGTGCCATGGTATCGCAGAGGGACGCCTGGGGAATGGTCTTGCAGATGGCCGCGAACTCATTGGGATCGCCTATCAGGTAGAGGAGCTTGTTCTCTTCGACGATAAGGTCCTTGAGATATACGAGGACTGAGGAGATATAATCGAGAGTCTCCATGCTGTCCGTATAGAAAAGGATGAGAGCGCAGTCGTCCTTATGCTTCTGAATGGCGTTAACGCTTATCGGTTCTTCAATCACGTTAAAATGAGCCTTCTCCAATCCCTTGGTGATGGCTCCCGTCATGAAATTCTTCTCTTTTCTTATAAAAAGTAAGGAAGTTTCATTAAGCATTTGGATAATTTTATCATATATTTATTCACTTTCCAAACCTTTATGAAACGGGTGTGTATTCCTTGCAAGAAGGGGGTTAAAAGTGTATAATTTCTTTTAGTCGGGGCTTGACGGAAACGCTGTTTCTTCCGACATATCAGCCCGAGAAAACACACTTTATCAGGAGGGTTAAAGAATGGGACTTATTAGCGCTGCAATGGCTGCCGCAGGCGGAACACTTGCCGATCAGTGGCTCGAGTTTTTCTACTGCGATTCAATGCCTAACGATGTGCTTCTTACCAAGGGCCAGGTAAGGACCAACGGTGCGAGAAACAATAATACAAAGGGAAATGACAACATCATTTCCAACGGCTCCAAGATCGCCGTTAACGAAGGCCAGTGCATGCTGATCGTTGATCAGGGTGCCGTAGTTGATTTCTGTGCAGAGCCCGGAGAGTTCATTTATGATACTTCAACCGAGCCTTCACTTTTCTACGGAAAACTCGGCCAGAACCTTCTCAATACTTTCAAGACCGTCGGACGCAGGATCGCTATGGGCGGCAACACCGGTAAGGATCAGAGAGTTTACTTCGTAAACACCAAGGAGATCCTTCAGAACAAGTGGGGAACTCCCCAGACTGTTCCTTTCAAGATCGTGGATCCCGATCTCAACATGAAGCTTACCGTTAACATCAAGGCTAACGGCGAGTATTCCTTCAAGATCGTAGATCCCCTTCTTTTCTATAAGCATGTATCCGGCAACGTAACCGGCGATTACAGCAAAGAGAATCTTTCTTCCATCATGAAGAGTGAGCTCGTAAGTGCTCTTCAGCCCGCTTTCGCTAAGATCAGTGCACAGCGTATCGAGTATGATCAGCTTGTCGGTCATACCACCGAGCTCTGCAACATCCTTAACGAAGAGCTTTCAAGCCAGTGGGGCGACCTTCGTGGAATCAACATCGCTTCCATCTCCATCAATTCCGTTAAGGCTAATGAGGAAGATGAGAAGAGACTTAAGGATGCTCAGGAGAGAGCAGTCTACAGAGATCCCAACATGGGCGCTGCTGCAATGGCTCTTTCAACCGCAAATGCTATGGAAGCAGCTGCAAGCAACACTTCAACCGGCCCCATGATGGCATTCGCAGGAATGGGCATGGCAAACATGATGGGCGGACAGCAGGCAGCAAATATGTATCAGATGGGTCAGGCGCAAACAATGTATCAGCAGCCTCAGATGCAGCCCGCAGGCGGATTCGTCGCAGGCGCTGCAGCTCCCGTTAACGGCTGGACCTGCTCATGCGGAACCGCAGGCAACACCGGAAGATTCTGCACGGGCTGTGGTGCACAGAAGCCTTCGGAAGCAGGCTGGACCTGCTCATGCGGAACCGTAAACCAGGGTAATTTCTGCAGCGGATGCGGAGCTAAGAGACCCGCAGGCGCACCTCTTTACAAGTGCGACAAGTGCGGCTTCGAGCCCGAGGATCCCGCAAATCCTCCCAAGTTCTGCCCTCAGTGCGGAGACCCCTTTAACGAGGCAGACATCAAGCAGTAATCATACAGTTTAGTTTAAAGCCCGTCTCCGTTATGGGGACGGGCTTTTTGAAAGGACAGCCATGCCATTATTCTCTTTAATAGTTTCAACTGCATTCCTGATCCTTCTTCTTGCTGCAGTAACAGCCGGACTAGTGATCTGGTTCAAGATCAAGAAGAAAGCCAAGGAGGTATCCAGGTCCGTGTTCGGTAACGATGACCTTCTTTCGAACCTGAAGAATACCGAGCAGGAATATATGCAGACTCCCAAATCCGTTTCGGACGGGCACTCGATCTATACCCCGAAGCTTGCCAAGGATTTCCCGGAGTTTAATGTCGATGAGATGAAGGCAAGAGCCGAGAACTGTCTCAAGGAATACTTAAGAGCCATCGACGAGAGAGAGCTTTCTCTTTTTACGGACGGAAACGAGGAGCTGAAGGAAGCGCTTTATCTGAGACTCAATGACCTTAATCTCCGTGAGATCAGGGAGCATTTCGAAAGCATCAAGATCCACAATACGGTTCTTAATACCTACAACCGCTACGGCGGAAGATGTGTTGTCAGATTCCAGTGTGCGCTCCAGTACAAATTCTGGGCGGAGCAGGACGGCAAGGTCATCAGGGGAAGCAGGGATTCCATTACCCAGAGCAGATACAGCATTGACTGCTGCTACATCCAGGATGCGGACAAGGTCGATGATATCAGGGCTGCGGGTCATGCTCTTAACTGCCCCAATTGCGGAGGCGCGATAACAACACTCGGAAACAAGACCTGCCCTTATTGCGGTGCGGCCATTACCGAGTTCAATATAAAAGTCTGGCAGTTCTGTGCCATTAAGGAGATAGGCTGATGGGAATGTTCGATGGTCTCAATCCCATGCAGGAGGCTGCTGTGCGTGCGGGAGACGGTCCGCTTCTGATACTTGCGGGCGCAGGATCCGGCAAGACCAGGACACTCACCTACAGGATCGCCTATCTTATCGCCGAAAAGCATATCAGTCCTATGAATATCCTCGCCGTTACCTTTACCAACAAAGCGGCGGGAGAGATGAAGGAAAGGGTTGCTGCCCTCGTAGGTCCCGATGCGGAGCGTATGTGGGTTTCTACCTTTCATTCGGCATGCATGAGAATACTCAGGTCCAACATCTCACTTCTCGGATATGATGACAGGTTCACGGTATACGATACCGATGATCAGAAGACCGTTATGAAGAATGTCTGCAAGCGTCTGAACATCGATACCAAGAGATACAAGGAAAGAACCATCCTGTCGGAAATATCATCCGCCAAGAACGAGCTCATGGATGAGAGCGGATACGAAAAGTATGTGCTGAACGATTTTACCAAGACGGTTTTTGCAAGGGCTTACAGGGAATACCAGGAGACTCTGAGGAAGAACAATGCGGTCGATTTCGATGACATCATCATGCTCACCGTCAGGCTCTTTGACGAATATCCCGACGTGCTTGAAAAATACAGGGAGCGCTTCAGGTACATTCTGGTCGATGAGTACCAGGATACCAACACGGCACAGTTTGAACTGATAAGACTCCTTGCGGACAAATACAAAAACCTCTGCGTTGTGGGTGATGACGATCAGTCAATTTACCGCTTCAGGGGTGCCAATATAAGGAACATCCTTGATTTCGAGGAGCATTACCCCGAAGCAACGGTCATAAAGCTTGAGCAGAATTACCGTTCCACCCAGTACATCCTCGATGCGGCCAACGCCGTCATCGCAAATAACAGGGGCAGGAAAGATAAGAAGCTCTGGACCGAGGCCGGAGAGGGTAAGAAGCCGGTGTTCACACAATTTGATACCGCCTTCGAGGAAGCGGAATACATCGTGTCCGATATCAGACACAGAAAGAAGATGGGTACGTACGGCTACGGAAGCTGTGCTGTCCTCTACAGGACCAATGCCCAGGCCAGAATAATAGAAGAGCGCCTCATAATGGCCGGAATCCCATACAATGTAGTGGGCGGAGTTAATTTCTACTCCAGAGCCGAGATCAAGGATATCATCGCATATCTCAAGGTTATCGATTCCGGTATTGACGATCTGTCTGTAAGAAGAATAGTAAACGTTCCAAAGAGATCCATAGGAAATGCAACTCTGGAGAAGGTCCAGGATTATGCGGATGCCAGGGATATCTCTCTTTTTACCGCGATGTGCGATGCAGGAGATGTTCCGGGACTCGGAAAAGCAGCTTCTAAGCTTAAGGTCTTCACCGACATGATCGGAGTGTTCAGGGCTTACAGGGACAACGCAAGCATAGCGGAGCTGATCAACAAGATCATCGAGATGACGGATTACGAGGAATACCTTAAAGATCTCGATGAGGAGAAGGCTGAGGACAAGATCGGAAACGTCAACGAGCTTGTAAGTAAGGCGGTCGCTTTCTGCGACGGCAGGCCTGATGCGTCGCTTTCCGATTTCCTGGAAGAGGTCGCACTTGTGAGTGATCTTGATTCCGCGGATCTTACCGAGGAAAGGGTTCTTCTGATGACCCTTCATTCCGCAAAGGGACTTGAGTTCCCTGTCGTTTATCTTGCGGGCATGGAGGACGGTCTTTTCCCCGGATATATGTCTATATCCTCGGGAGATGAAGAAGACATCGAAGAGGAGAGGCGTCTTGCATACGTCGGAATGACCAGAGCCGAGAAGGAGCTGATCATGACCTGTGCCAAGGCGAGAATGCTCAGGGGCGAGACACAGTTCAACCCCGTCAGCAGGTTTGTTACGGAGATCCCCTCGGAGCTTATAGAGGGCTTCGTTCCCGGCAAAAAGAAAAAGCGCCCCGCAGATGACTACTACGATGATTATCCGAAGAGCAGGCCTTCCTTTACATATATGCAGAAGGAGGAAAAGCCCGTAAAACCGGTCAGGGCGCTTTACACGGGTACGGCGGGACTTGAATCGCTCGGTGTAAAGAAAGGATTCGGAACCGCGCCGGAAGGTACCAAGCCCGATTATGAGGTTGGTGACAGGGTAAGACATTTCAAATTCGGAGCGGGTACCGTTACGGCACTTGTGAAGGAGCCCAGGGATTATAAGGTGAGCGTTGATTTCGACGCACACGGTCAGAAAGTTATGTATGCATCCTTTGCAAAATTGGTCAGGGAATGATATACTAAATTGATTATTTACGGACATATTTTGAAGATATTTTTTCAAATTTCTTATAAGAAAGGCGGTTCATATGAGTTGTAAGAATTGCAAGAAGAAGGTAGACCTTAAGAGCAAGATCCCTTTCGATCTTGACCAGATCAAGGATTTCGGCGGATCTCAGGCCGCAAGAGTTGCAGAACTCGCTGCAGCAGCCGGAATCGGCAATCTTATCTCCAAGCCCTCTGATGATGAAGAGGATGAGAAGAAGTCCCATGTCGGACTTATCATTCTTGCGATCATCGGCATCATTGCCATCGGATGCATTGTGGGATACCTTGTATATCGCCATTTCAGCCCCGATTATCTCGAGGATTTCGACGACGAGTTCGAAGATGACGAATTCGAAGACGATGATTTCTTCGCTGACGAAGCAGACAGCTGATCATGAAGAGAGGCCAGCTCGTCGAGGGATATGTAGAAAGCTGCGATTACCCCTGCAAAGCACGTGTTAAGTGTGAAGAGGGGATTGTTGCAGTTAAGAATGCACTTCCCGGACAGAAGGTCCTTGTACGTATCGGAAGAAGCAGAGACGGCAGAGCGGACGGCTCACTTGTAGAGGTTCTTTGCCGCAGCACACTTGAAACAGGCAGGATATGCGCACACTTCGGGGATTGCGGAGGTTGCGCATATCTTTCTATGTCCGAAGGTGATGAGGTTGATCTCAAAGGCGGGCAGATGAAGAAACTCTTCGCAGGGAGAGTTGATCAAAGCGTGAGAAAATACGGCAAGGCCCCTGAGTGGGACGGTATCAAACAGTCCCCCAG
>JAGCRJ010000325.1 GCA_017964745.1 Lachnospiraceae bacterium | reverse complement strand
CTCGTTCTCATCCTCTGACAGGAATTCAAAGTAAACGGCATGCTTTCCGATCACTCCGGTTTCGAGCTTTGCCGTCTCTTCTTTCACAGAGCCGTCAAAGTCCAAGCTGCCGATAACGCGCCCTTTGTATGAATCAATGCGCACATTTACTTTGACCTTCTTCGCCTCTTCAAGGGCAACGGTTACCGTCCCTGCGGAATTTGATCCGAACTGAAGGTATCTGTAACCGACGGTTGTACCTGAAGTAATGTTGACAACAGGTGCTGAGATATCGTCGCGCTCCTCATAATCAGGACGGATGTTGGCATTCAACCTGCTGCCGTATATGTGGCATGCATAACCTGCGGATATCCACTTGTATGCATCAAGTCCGTTGATATGCGGTCCCTGGGAAGTCATCTCAACAGGCTTTGAGGACACGGGTTCACCGGCAAGATATTTTACATCACCGATATAAAGCTTTCCGTCCTTTCCCATCGCAACATCAACAGGCTCAAGCATTGCCTGACGTGAGAACTCGTCGGTACCTGTCTGACGATGATAGAAAACATACCACTTCCCGTTTACTTCCATAATGGAACCATGATTGTTTCCCCATCTGTATGTCATGGTGCCGTTGCCTTCGCTGTCGTGGAGAATCTCTCCGCCGTTAAAGCTGATATCTCCTCCGTCATGGAACGGTCCGAAGGGTGAATCACTTATCTTATAGGAAAGAAAAGCATTGCAGGGCTCATATACACCAAGCTCAGGTACGGGAACTTCGTAGCGCTTTGAATAAATGTAAACGTACTTGCCCATGACCTTTCTTGGGCTTGATGCCTCAAAAAAGCCGTCGATCAGGGATATATGTCCGTCATCAACAGGATCCCACGGACAGGTGGAATGTCCCATGGGATTCTCGACCAATGTACCCTCTTTAATGGTTGCCATATCATCTTCAAGTTCCGCAATATAACAGGGTGCGGCGCATCCTCCCCAATATGCATATACTCTTCCGTCATCATCAACCAAAACTCCGGGATCGAATCCGAGTTTTGTCTCCTTCGGATTCTCAAAAGGACCCCAGGGATTCTTTGAAGAAGCCACAACAACCAGGCTGCCGAATCTCTCTGCGGCATAGAGATAATAGGTATCTCCTTTTTTTACGACATCGGGGGCAAAAAGGATCGAATCCTCATACGGAGTTTCATAAGATACTCCGTGATATTTCCAATCTGTCAGATCATCGACGGGTGCTGACCAGACAACATAGTTTTTACCGCAGTACCTTGTCCTTTCGATATCATGGGAGCCGTATATATATACTCTTTTTTCTCCGTTATGCTCAAAGACTCTGGGTTCTCCGTCGGGAATATGCTCCCAGAGCGGAAGATACGGATTTGCACCTTTTATAAATTCCTTCATCTTATATCCCTTCCACAAATATAATAGGATCAATGCCTGAATGTATGTCTGTTCTTCGCCTGCTTATCTTGCAAACATTAAGAATGCAATTATAAAGATGATCACAAATACACCGCTGATGATCCAAAATGCTTTGCTTCCGTGTATCTTAAGCGGATCATTACTTACGGCCTCCTCTGCAGAGTCAGTCCATACTTTGTTACCGGATTCCGATACGGATGCATCAAACAGCTCTGAGAAAAAGGAGTCAATATCTTCCCTTAAGATGTATGGAACGCTTATGGTGTCGTTCTCCCAGACATATCTTACCCTGATCACAGTCATATCTGCCGCGCTTTCAAATCTTACGGCATATTTCTGGGGCGGCGGAACAAACAGCCCTCCCGTATCCTTTGCCTGATCGGTAAATGATATGTACAGGATGCCGTTCTCTTTCTCCGTCTCATACTCAGACAGTTTTCCGGTAACGGGTTTTCCTATCCTTTCCAGACACTCGCTTATTGTCAGACGGGTCTCATAGACAAAGTCAAGCCTTCCGGCCCGCTCGTCTTCTATCTTCATCTGGAGATTGGGTTTTAGTTGATAACCTCTTGGCATATGTCACCTCTGTTAACTTGTTCTTCCGGGATCAGACAAAATCATTCTCCCGATTCTTCCTGTCGTTGATATCCACAAACATTCCCACATAGGAAAGAGGAACTCCGTCATCACGGCGAAGCAGCCTTCCGATCGCGTGGAACCATCTCCACTCGCCGCTCTTTACCTTAAATCGGTATTCCACATCGTAATTCTTCTCACCGGAATAATCCGCTATAGCGTCGTTGTACTCTTTTAATACGGCTGCTTTATCATCCGGGTGGAGCCGTTCCGACCAGGACTCCAGCTTGTTGGGGAAATCGTTCTCGTCGGTAAAGCCTATCATCTTTCTGAATTCGGGACTCCACTCAACGGATGTCATCTTTCCTTCTTCGTCAAACTCCATACCCCACATACCCGATCCCAATGCTTCATGCATTACACGGATCGTAGCTTCTTTGTGGGCAGCGATCCTTCTTTCGTTGGTGTCCTTGAGCTTTGCTTTGTTGGAATACATTTCGCGATCCGCGATCTGCATGGCACCGAGAACATCCTTATCCTCGACCATTTCATATCCGAAAGCGCACACGTACGGTGTCTTGGACAGTTCTTCTCTCATCAGCTCAATATCCTTAAGAACAGTCTCCTCTTTCTTGTTCAGATAGAAGATGGCGAATTCATCGCCTCCGATACGATATACCTTTTTATTCTTGAGACGGTTGGGAGTCAGACATTCCGCAACGGTTTTAAGTGCCTTGTCTCCGGCATCATGTCCCTGTGTATCGTTGATCTTCTTCAGATCGTTCATGTCCACGGATACCACCGCGGTGATGATATCCTTCTGCCTTTCCGAATCCGAATAATAGCACTGACGGTTCAGAAGATGCGTAAGAGAGTCTTCCTTTGCGGTCAGCACATACAGCGATAAATAGTATATGAGAAGGAGCGATGCGAACAGTGTACTGTAGTCGGCATACACATCAAATACGACATGAAGAACAACACCTATAAACGCTGCAATTATGCTGACCAGTATTCCTTTTCTCTCAACGGTTCCGAATCGGGCATAACGCATCGTGAACAGAACGATGAACAATACAACGTATACAAAAAAGAGAAAATACGGATAATATTTCAGAATACTGTCCGCGGCACTGTAAAGATTGTTATCGTCAAACCAATAGAACAGATGTGTCGATTGGGAAGAATATAAAAGAGGGGCACTTATGAGAACGGGAAGATACAGAAGGAGTCTGTGCTTTTTGACAAACTCAGCCATATCCATTATGCCCAGCATTATTATGGGATGAAGCAGGTAGATCGTGGGTGTGAGTATGATCCTGATCTGCGTAAGATAACCTATCTCTCTGGTATATCTTTCAACTCCCCAGCAGATCGCTTCAACAAAGATCAGGATTATAACTATTCGGGTAGCAGTGATGGTCCTCTTGCTAAGGTGAACGTTGGATCCCAGCATTACCCATAATCCCAGAAGCTCTGCCACCATAATGTAATTGCTCAGAGTCAGCGATGCGATACTCATGTTTCCCACCTTCCCTCATGCAAAGACTGATCCATAACCGGATCTTACTTAGCATTATAGCCTCTGCAAGATAACATTGACATTTTATATTTTGTAAAATATAATGTAGCAAAATGTAATATAAGGACAGGAATACAAATGGAAAAAGAATTTGATATTCAGGAATATATGACAAAAGGCGTCGAGCGTGTTGTTTCGGATGCTATAAAGGCTACTCTCAAAAATCCGAAAGAAAGTGCGTTCATGCTCGGATTTGCGGCGGCCAGTGCAAAAGCGTCTCAAAAGCGCAAGAAAGCAGAAGAAAACAATGAACACATACCGCCTTTTTTGATCGCGAGCATAACCAGCAAATGTAATCTTCACTGCGCCGGATGCTATTCAAGGTGTAACCATGCCACTGTTGATGCTGAGCCTGTAAGTCAACTTACGGATGAAGAATGGGCGGGGATCTTTGATGAAGCGGATGATCTGGGGATAAGCTTTATCCTGCTTGCTGGCGGTGAGCCCATGCTCCGCCGCAGTGTCATAGAAGCCGCCGGAAAAAGAAAAAACATACTGTTTCCCGTTTTTACAAACGGAACATTCATGGATGAGGGATATTTTGAACTGTTTGACTCAAGCCGTAACCTGATCCCGATCATGAGCATCGAAGGCAAAAAGGAGCTTACGGACGAAAGGAGAGGCTTGGGAGTATATGACAGACTGATACGGAACATGGACGAGCTTCACAGACGCGGCCTGATATTCGGGGCATCCGTTACCGTAACGAAGGAAAACATCCGCGAGGTTACTTCGGATGATTTCCTGAGCGAGTTGTCAGACAGAGGCTGCAAAGCAGTCATATTCGTGGAATTTGTACCGGTTACCGAAGAAAGCAAAGATCTTGCACCGGGCGATGAGGAAAGAGAATACTTAAAATCAGAGATCGAAAGACTGCGTATGGAGGCACCCCAGATGGTGTATATTTCATTTCCGGGTGACGAGAAGGGCTCCGGCGGATGTGTTGCGGCCGGCAGAGGATTTTTCCATATCAACTCTCACGGCGGAGCAGAGCCTTGCCCGTTCTCACCTTATTCGGATGTGAATATCAAAAACACTTCGCTGCGTGAAGCTATGCACTCTCCGCTTTTTATGGCTCTCAGGGACGAGGGACTCCTGATGGATGATCACGACGGCGGATGCGTATTGTATGAAAAGCGTGAGCTTGTAGAACAGATCATGGGATCACGTAGACATATGTGATCTTGTTTGCCTCGTCGGGATACTCTTTTTCAAAATGCATGCCTATCGCTTCCGCTGTTCTGTATGATGCCTCGTTCGTATATTTGCAGTACGAATACAATGACGGATAATCCGTATTCTCAAATGCCCAGTCTCTGACAGCTTGAGCTGCTTCCTTCGCAAAACCTCGCCGCCAGTATTTCTTGTGAATATGGTATCCGATCTCCGGCAGTTTTTCTCCGTCAATATTCTGTAATGTAATACCGCAATCTCCGATGAATTCCCCGGTTTCTTTCAGAACAACCGCCCACAACCCGAATCCGTACCGGGCATAGTTCT